>JBEKIM010000061.1:0-33978 GCA_050011755.1 Bryobacteraceae bacterium
CGATCAGTCCACCCACGATGACGATGGCGAAGGGCCGCTGCGAATCGGAACCGATGGCGCGCGACATGGCCGCCGGGAGCAATCCCAGGGTGGCGACCAGCGTGGTCATCATGATCGGCCGCAGTCTGAGAACGGCGCCTTCCACGGCGGCGTCCATCACGGAATGGCCGCGCGCGCGAAGCTGATTGATGTACTCCAGCATAATCACACCGGTCTGCACGCAAACGCCGAATAGCGCCAGGAAGCCGACGCCGGACGATACGCTGAAGTGCGTACCGGTGACCAGCAGCGCCAGCAGTCCGCCCAGAGGCGCCATGGCGATATTCGCCAGCATCAGCGTAGCCCACTTGAACGAGTGGAACATGGTGTAGAGGATGATGAAAATCACCAGGATGGTGATAGGGAGCACGATCATGAGCCGTTTTTGGGAGCGTTGCTGGCTGGCATATTCGCCGGCCCAATTGATGGTGTAGCCCTCCGGCAACTTCACCTGCTTGTCGACGTCCCGGATGGCCTCTTGCACGGTGCTGCCGAGATCGCGGCCGCGCACGCTATACTTGATCGCGACGTAGCGGGAATTGGCTTCGCGATAGATCTCCGAAGCGCCGTCTTTCACGGCGACCTTCGAAAGCTGCGCCAGGGACACGCGCTCGCCGGTGGGCGCCAGCAGGCGAATGTTGGCGATGGCCTCCTGGGTATCGCGATAGGGAGCCGTATATCGGGGCACCAGGTCGTAACGGCGCTCCCCTTGCAGGACCTGGCTGACGGCGTTGCCACCCACGGCGGTCTGGATGGCATCCTGCACGTCCGAGACATTCAACCCGTAACGGGCGGCCGCATCGCGGTCCACCGTGAAATTGAGATTGGGCTGGCCGATCACACGGAACAGCCCTAAATCCTCGACGCCTTTGATATGCCGCATGACCGCGACGATCTGGTCGCCGGTCTGTTCGAGCTTCACCAGATCGTCGCCGTAAACCTTGATGGCCAGCTCGCCCTTGACGCCGCTTACAGCCTCTTCCATGTTGTCGGCGATGGGCTGCGAAAAATTCCAGAGGACGCCGGGAATCTTCTCCAGTTCGCGGTCCATGGCGGCGATCAACTGGACCTTATTCTCCTTGAATACCGGCCGCCATCGATCCTTGGGCTTCAGATCGACGAAGTATTCGGTATTGAAAAAGCCGGTAGTATCCGTGCCGTCGTCCGGACGGCCGACCTGCGAAACCACCTGTGTGACCTCCGGGAAGGAGGCCAGAACGATACGCGCCTGCGTCATCAGCCGGTTGCCTTCGTCGGGCCCGGTACTGGGCGCCAGGGTGCCGCGCGCCCAGATGGCGCCCTCATCCAGGTGCGGCAGGAATTCCGACCCGATGAAGCCGCTGGAGGCCAGCCAGACGGCCACCGCCACGCAAGCCAGCGCCACGCCCACCGTGACCCAGCGGCCGCGGATCGCCAGCCGTAGCGTGGCCCGATAGCGCTCGATCAGCCAGGCCAGCACCGGATTGCGCCACTCGCGCGTCTTCTGCCCGAAGGCCAGGCTGGCCAGCACCGGGGCCAGTACCATCGAAAAGATCAGCGCGCCGAGCAGCGCGAAGGCCACCGTCCAGGCCATCGGCTTGAACAGACGTCCTTCCACGCTCTGCAGCGTGAAGATCGGCAGATAGGCGGTGATAATGATCCCGATCGCGTAAAACACGGGCCGTTGCACTTCGTGGGCCGCTTCGCGAATGCGCTCCACCACCGGACGCGGCGGCCCGCCCTGGTGTCCCAGGTGGCGGACGATATTCTCCACCATCACCACCGCGCCGTCCACTACCATGCCGAAATCGAGCGCACCGAGCGACAGAAGATTGGCCGGAATGTGCCTGAGGTCCAGACAGATCGACGCGAAGAGCAGAGAAAAGGGAATGGTGATGGCCACGATCAGCGCGCCGCGGGCGTTGCCCAGAAACATGAACAGAATAATCGACACCAGGATGATGCCTTCCGTCAAGTTATGCAGAACGGTGTGGGTGGTGAAGTGCACCAGGTCGCTTCTATCCAGGAATGGGACCACTTTCACGCCTTTGGGAAGAAGGTGTTCGTTGAGCTCGTTCACCTTGTCGTGGATGGCTTCCAGGGTGGCGTCGGATTCCGCACCTTTGCGCATGAGCACGATGCCTTCCACGACGTCATCGTTGTCGACGATTTTGCCGTCCTTGCGGTGAATCGCCTGGCCGATGCGCCCCAGCCGGATTTTGGGCCCCTGCATGACGTTGGCGATATCCCGGATATGAATGGGAGTGCCCTGTTGAGTCTTCAGCACGGTCTTCCCGATATCCTGCACGTTACCGAAGAGGCCGATCGAGCGAACATTGACCTGTTGTAAGCCCTGCTGGATAAAACTGCCGCCGGCGTTTACGTTGTTATTGGCGAGTTGCTGCTCCACGTCACCGATGCTCAGCGCATATTCCACGAGCTTATTCGGATCGATGGCCACCTGATATTCCTTGGTCATGCCGCCGAAGCTGCTGACATCCACGACATTTGGAACCGATTTAAACTGTTTCTCCAGAAACCAGTCTTCGAGCGCCTTCAATTCCATCAAGTCGTACTCGGGATTTGTGCTTTGCAGCGAATACCAGTAAATCTGGCCGACCGGGCTGTAGTCCGTTCCGATCTGCGGCTGCAGATTGTCGGGCAGGGTCAGTTCCGAGAGGCGTTCCAGGGCTTTGGCGCGATTCCAATCGTTGTCCGAGGCGTCGTCGAAGATCAGCATCACGCTGGAGAGCCCGAACAGCGACGTGGACCGCAGATGTTCCAGGTGCGGCAGCCCGTTCATCACGATTTCAACCGGGATGGTAACCTGCTGCTCCACTTCTTCGGCCGCGCGGCCGGGCCATTGCGTGATGATCTGGACGTAGTTGTTCGCCACATCCGGATACGCTTCGATGGGGAGATTCTTGAACGAAATGACGCCCCATGCAAAGAGCAGGATCGCGAGAGCCACTACCAGCAGCCGGTTATTCAGAGAGAAATCTACGAGACGGCGAATCATCGGTTATCTCTATAGGGCGCGCCGGGCCGCTACTTGAAGGTCACCACGCTGGCCGATGGCGTCTGCGTGCGCGCGTTTTTCACAATGCCCATGAAGCGGCGCGCCAGTTCCAGAATCCACTCGGATTTGCGAAGGCGAATCGCCTCATGTGTGATCAACTCCTTGCCTACTCCGATGGCGCTGGCGCCAGCGGAAATGTAATGGCCGGCGGTGTGTTGCTGCACGCCGCCGCCGGCGATGAGGCGTATCTGCGGCAATGCCGTTTTCACTGCCTTAATATAGGTGTCGCCACCCAGCGGCGCGCAGGGAAACACTTTTACGAAATCGGCGCCGGCCTTCCATGCGTTGATAATCTCGGTGGGCGTCAGCGCGCCCGGCAGCACCAGGATGCCTTCCTCCACGGCCAGACCTACAACCGCGGTGTCCAGTCCGGTGCTGGTCAGAAATAATGCGCCGGACTCCACGGCGCGGCGCGCGGTTTCGGCGTCCAACACGGTTCCGGCCCCCACGATCATGTCCGGAAAGTCCCGCCGCAGCGCGGAAATCAAATCGAACGCCGCGGGGACCGTCATGGGAATCTCGGCAATCGGTAGTCCGGCGCGATAAATCGCTTCCGCGGCGAAGTGCGCGTCTTCGGTCGAAGAAAGGCGGATCGCGGGGATGATGCCAAAATCTTCGATGCGTGCCCGGACTTCTTCTTTGGTCATGAGTCTATTATTGTTCAGCCGTAGCTTGCAACACGAGCGCGTTCGAGACCACTTGTTGGCCAGGCCGGATACCCGAGACGACCTCCTGCAAGTTGCCGGGCAGCATCTTACCGCCGGTCACTCCCACGCGCTGGAACTGGCCGCGATCCGCGGGCACATAGACCCAGTCCCGATCGTGAAGATGCAGGACCGCCGGCGCGGGGACCGTGGCATGCGTCTCTTTCTTCAAGCCATGGAAAGTCGAGGTGACAAACATGCCCAGCCGCATGGATCCGGGGTTCGCCATTTCCAGCCGCACTTTGGCCGTGCGCAGGTTGGGGTCCAGAACGGGGCTGATGTTGCCGATGTGTCCCTTGAAAACCCGGTCGGGATACGCATTGAGCTTCACATCCGCATACTCGCCGAGATGCACCTGCGACAGATCGTTCTCGTAGACATCGCAAAGAATCCAGATATGCGAAAGATCGGAAATGGTAAACGGATTGGGTGAGGACAAGCCCTGTACACCGGAGGCGCTGGTTACCTGTTGGTCGGTGATCACGCCCGCCACGGGCGCCCGTACTTCCACAATCGCCGAGGGGCGATCCGGATCCGCGCCCAGGACTTTCAAGTGATCGAGGGTGGTCTTGACGGTCACGGCGGCCTTGGTTTCCGCGTCCTGGGCGACTTCCAGGTCTTTCTGGGCGATGGCGCCTTTCTCATACAGGATCTTGGAGCGCTCGAGTTGAGCCTTAGCCAGCGTTTCGTCGGCCTGGGCCTGTTCGTAGTCCGAGTACGCCCCGGCAATATCCGCGCTCTGGACCTTCATCAGCAGTTGACCCTTAGCCACCGTGTCCCCTAAGCGGGCGAGCACTTCGATCACGCGTCCGGATGCCAGCGTAATCACTGGAATGGTCCGGGATACATCGGCGCTCACGACTCCGGTCACGTTCAACTCGGGGGCCACGTCGATTTGGCCCGCGGTCACCAGCGGGAATTTGCCGGGGTCGTCCACTTTGAACAGACCGGCGCCCGGCACGCTCTCCACCTGGGCCGGCGGCGGGGCTTCCTCTTTGGGATCGCCGCCTTTGCCTTGCGCGCTGCAGCCGGCCAGGGCCAAGGCCGCGCACAGCACCAGGGTTAGTAGAGTCAGTTCACACCGTTTCATTGGATAACCTCGCGGCCCACCGCGAGATTTAACTGGCTCGCGGCGGATAAGTAGGAACCCACCAGGTTCAGATAACTCACTTGTACAGCCCGGTAATCTCTCTGGGCATCCAGGTAATCGACTAAGGCAGCCTGGCCATGCTGGTAAGAAAAGGCGATGGTATCGCGCACGCGAGCGGCGGTCGCCAGGTATTTCGCTTTATAAGGCCGCAGCAGGGTTAAGGTACTGAGCAAGGTGGCATAGGCGGAATCCACGTCGCTGAAAACCAGCGCCTGCGCCGCGTCCCGCAACCTCTCGTTGCGCGTAATGTCCACCCGCGTGCGGGCCTTCTCGCCCTGGTTCTTATCGAAGATACGCAGAGGAACATTGACACTGACGCCCATGTAAACCGGAATCGGCGGGTTGCGCCCGAAATCCACGCCGAACGTGGGATCCGTCGATCCGTTGGCCACCGCCAGCTTATAATCGGTTTGCGCTTTATCGACCGATTGGATGGCGGCTCTCAAATCCGGCCGTTCTTCCATGGCGAGGCGGTGCAGTTCGTCCGGAGGCGGAACCTGCTCCGCAAAATCGAAAGGCCCCTGCACGTCGAACTGGTCGATCGGAGTCCGGTCGTTCAGCAACTGCAGGAGTTGAATCTTCGCGGTTCGCAGATTCACTTCCGCGGTTTGCAGATCGGATTCGTATTGCACGCGCTGCAGATCCACGCGATCGAGGTCCACCCGGGCGATATCGCCGGCCTTATAACGGTCCTGGCTGATGGAGAGTTGACGATCGAAATACGCCAGATTCTCCTTCGCCAGGTCGCGCACCGCCTTGGCTTGCAGCGCTTGCACGAAAGCGCCGCGCAGATTGAAGATCAGACTCCGTTCCTGGTCCGCCAATTGCGATTGCGCGATGGCAGTTCCCTTCTGCGCGCTCTCCAGACGCAACTCCCGCTTGTGCTGGCGTTCGTGCAGGTAACTGCCCGAGACAAAAGGCAGCGCTTCGGAAAACGGACTGTACTTATCGATGGGATTCTTGCTGAAAGGATTAATCTGGTCCAGGCTGACCGTCAGATCGGGATTGGGACGCAAGAAAGCTGTAACCTCCTGGTCCCGAGATTCGTCAATGCCGATCCGCGCGGCCAGCAAAGTAGGATTCGATTTTTCGAATTCGGCGCGAGCCTGCTGCCACGTGATGGTCTTCTGCGCGAACATAGACTCGCTCAGACAGGCCGCGACCACGAATCCAATCAACAGCCGCCGGATCAGGCGCCGCATCACACCTCCATGAAGTGTAGGCCGGGTGTCTTTGTTCAGGAGGAAGGTAACCATCTGCCGACAGGGGGAGACCGGGATCCTCTATGGCGAACGAGCACCCCACAGGTCTCTTCATCATATCATGACGTTGGAATTGGTCCCGCCGTTAGCCACATCTATCTTCCGGCCGGATCAACCTATCTTTCAGTCAAATACCGGCCGAGAGGATGCCATGATTTTGTGACAATGAACCGATGCTACGACGGCGATCTTCAGCGATGCCACCCGGGACGGATGCTGTGGACCCTGCTTCTAACGGTGTTAAAATCGGGCCAAATGCGAATCCGATACGTCTTTCCCCTGGCGCTCGCGGCCCTCGCGGCAACCGTTCCCACGATCAAATGGAAAACGGGGGACCGCAGCCGCCCGTTGCCGGCCATGGTCACGCCCGGCGAACCCAGCACGCAGGAGCATGCCGGTACGGCGCCTTCCGATGCGATCCAGCTCTTCAACGGAAAGGATCTCTCGGCGTGGCAGCAGCGCAGCGGCAAGCCGGTCGCTTGGCAACTGGGAGATGGCTACTTCGAGGTGGCCCCGGGCTCCGGCGACGTAGTCACCAAGCAGCCTTTCGGCGATTGCCAGTTGCACGTAGAGTGGGCTACGCCCAAACAGCCCAAGGGCACCGACCAAGAGCCCGGGAACAGCGGCGTGTACCTGCAATCCTTGTACGAAATCCAGGTGCTGGAGTCCAACCGGAACAAAACCTATGCCGACGGCCAAGCCGGCGCGATCTACTGCCAGTATCCGCCGCTGGTGAATCCCGCACGTCCACCCGGCGAATGGCAGACTTATGACATTGTGTTCCACGCGGCGCGCTTTGCGACCGATGCGACGCTGCTGAAACCGGCCGGCATCACGTTGCTATTCAACGGCGTGTTGGCGCAAGATCATGTTTCCCCAACCGGTCCCACGGATTACATGAAACGGCCGCCTTATAAGATGGGTCCGGCAAAACTGCCGCTGCTTTTGCAGGATCACGGACAGCCGGTGCGATACCGGAACATCTGGATCAGGGAACTGGCGGCCGCGGAGTAGCGGTGTTTGGCACTACATTAGCTGCGTCCGGCCCGCGCCGCCAGGGAGCATTGCGTGAGCTGGCTGTGGCATAGGTACTCGAGCAATAGGATCATCTTATGCTCCCGGTCGCCGCGGCATTGAGCTGCCGGCCGCCGGGCTTGATCGAACTCGGCTATACCTTCCGCCAACTCGCGCCGGTCGAAGGGCGAATGGCCCACGGACTCCAGGACACAGGTGCCCAGGAATTCCGCGATGTACTGTAACTCGTCGGTAGACAGACCTTGCAAGAAATTTCGCGCCTTGGCCTGAAGGCGCTGTTCGGCACATACAGAGATGGCGGAAATCAAGGCCGTTCTCAAAACCCGGACTCCTGGTTTCTAGGCGAGCGACTCGCACCGGCGATTAACGCATCGGTGTTGTTCATTATGGCCAAATGGGGAGCCGGACGCAAGGGGGGACAAGCACGAGATGAACAAGCTGCAAGAGCGGGTCTGGAGACCCGCGGCAGGCGTGGAGGCCCGCCCCACGCCAGGCTAGTGTTTGTGGGCTTGCAGTTTCGCGTTCTGCAACATCCGGCCCCGGCTGCTTTCGTCGAAACAGGCCCCCTCGAGCCAGACCGCCCGAATCTGTGTAGTGTTGTGAATATCCGCCAGAGGATCGGCGCGGAGCAGGACCAGACTTTTCAATCTTGCCGGCTTCTACAGTCCCCAATTCCGCGCTTCTTCCGAGAACCTTCACGGGGTTGATGGTGGCCGCATCATGCAGGCTGAATCCGGGAAGCCATTTGCGATATAGAGCGGAAGATCGGCCGTGTCGTGGACGTGTACGTGCATATCCCACAGGCCGGGGATGAGGTACTGCCCATGGGCGTCGATGGCTCCGGGCCGGCTTTCGTCTCCGGGTTGCGCGGGAGCGACGGGTGCAATGCGATTTCCACGGAGCGTTACGGTCTGGTCTTTCAACTCCTCGCCCATGGCCATATGAATCACCGCGACATGCGATATGGATGTCTCAACGGCGTGCTCCTGGGTTTGCAGAAGACAGGCGGTGAAGATGAAAATCAAGACCGGCATCGGCGGGCACGTATCTCCTCTCGATTTTCAACCCGTGTACACCCAAGCGCGCGCGGCGCGATGGGCGCCATGTTAGAACGTGTCATGTTAGAACGTAGCTATGCGAAACGAACTGGCACACTATACGTGCTACCGGACAGCCGGGCCGATCACAGTGGACGGCAAGCTCGACGAACCCTCCTGGCATATGGCGCCTCAGTCGGAACCGTTCGTCGATATCGTGACCGGCGAGCCGGCCTGGTTCGATACGCGGGTGGCGCTGCTATGGGACGACGCCTGCCTGTACTTCGGCTTCACGGCCGTGGAGCCGCAGGTGCGCGGGTATCTGACGGAGCGGGATTCGCGGATTTACGAAGACAACGATCTGGAGGTGTTCATCGCGGGAGAGAACGCTTATTATGAATTCGAGATCAACGCGCTGAATACGATCTACGAGGTCTTCTGGATCTGGAAAGATGCGCGGGCGCCGGGCAACCCGTATTATGGGCGTCCGGAGTTCGATCCCGCCACACAACGGAACATGGTTCTGGATGGGGTCGGCGGGCACGTCCACCCGCGAGGCGAGCGGTGGGGTTTTCTGGATTGGGATTATCCGGGCTTGCGGCATGCCGTCGATGTCACGCCGCCCGGCTGGACAGCGGAACTGGCGCTGCCGTGGGAAGGATTGCGGAGCCTGGCCGATGGCAGGGCGCTGCCGCCGCGCGAGGGCGATGTCTGGCGCATCGATTGTTCGCGGTTCCAGCAGTTCGACGCCATGGGACGCAAGCTGGATCCCAGCGCGGGTTGGACATGGAACAAGCACGGTCACTACGACTCGCACATTCCGGAGACGTTTACTTATGTGGAGTTCAGCGGCCGGGCGGTAGGTTAGAAGCCTGGGTCACTCATCGCCCGGATGCGACACCGCCTTGTGATCCAGGGCCCAGGCGGTGAAACCCTCCGGGGCGTTGCGCACCGCGTGAATGTTGGCTCTTTCTATACTCTTGATATCCTTCCACGCGACATCCGCGAGATTCACATTGCGCAGGTCGGCGCCGTCCAGGTTTGTGCCGCGCAGTTCGGCTCCGCTGAGGTCGGCGTTGACCAGGTCCGCATCGGACAGATCGGCGCCCGCAAGCTTCACGCGGCGTAGGTTGGCTTGCCGGAAGTTAGCCGACTTCAGGTTGGCGTATTGCAGAACGACCGCTTCGAGGCCGCTGTCGCGCAGGTCGGCCGCTTCCAGATCGGCGCGCAGGAGGTTCGCGCCCCGCAGTTGGATGCCCTGCAGAAACGCGCCGGCCGCGTTGACTCCGACCAGGGGAACACGGTCGAGGTTGAGCTCCTGAAGAGCTTCGATACGGCCGCCGCTGCCGCCCTTGCCTTGCGCGGTATTGACGACCTGCCATGCCTGGTAGTGCTTTTGTTTTTGACGGTCGCCGGCCTCGGAAAAGTAGAACACGACTCCCACCAGGACGGAGAGCACGCTCAAATACTCCAGAACTTCCAACAGCGCCCATCGGCTGAGGAAGTAGGCGGACCATTGCAGCATCCATTCCAAAGCATGGAAGGGAAGCGCCCAGGGAGAACAATTTCTTTTGTATTGGGACCAGGAGTGCGGGCGGGGCCGTAGTTCTCGAACCAGCATGGACTTATGGTGACAGATTGCGCGCGCGGCTGGCGCCTATCGCCAGAGCTTCTCTAGTTTTTGGAGGGCTTCCTCGAGCCTCTGCGGCTTCGTCAGCACACCGGAGAACAGATCTCCCTTTTTGGCGAAGCGTTCGGGAGCGTTGTAGATATTAAACTGTCCGGGCGTGAGCCCGGGCTGCACTTCGCTCCAGGCCAGAGGAGTGGCCACGGGCGCACCCGGGTAGGCGCGTAACACGTACGGTGCGGCAATGGTTTTCGACTTGCCGTTCTGTATCCAATCGAAATAGACGCGGCCCTTCTGACGCTTGGATACGGTGCGCGGCGCGGTGAACAACTCGGGACGGTCCCGCTGCACCAGGTGCGCCAGGATCTCGGCGAACGTGCGGCTCTCTTCATAGCTATAGACAGTTTCGAGCGGGATGTAAATGTGCATGCCGTCGCCGCCGGTAGTCTTGGGATAGCCTTCGATGCCGATGGCATTCAGTTTTTCGCGCACCAGCAGGGCGGCTTCCACGATCATGTCGTAAGGGCAGTCCTGAGGGTCGAGGTCGATCAGCACGAAATCGGGATTGTCGAGCGTGGGCGAGCGGCTCATCCAGGGGTTATGGTCGATGCAGCCGAGGTTGACGAGATAGAGCAGGCTGGCGCGGTCCTGGGCGAAGACGTAGCGGATGGGCGCCTCGTTGTGATCGGAGTAAATTTCCTCCGCGCGCAGCCAGGGTGCGAAGGTTTGCGGCGCATCCTTCTGAAAGAAGAACTGCTGCTGGATGCCGTTAGGATAGCGCTTCAACGACAGGGGCCGGTCTTTGAGGTGGGGCAGGATCAGGGAGGCGACGGCATCGTAATAGTTGAGCAGGTCGCGTTTGACGATGCCTTCGGCGGGGTAAAACACTTTGTTCAGGTTTGTGAATTTAAGTACATGGCGGTCGATGGTGAGCGAAACTTCACTGGCCGCGCCCGGCAGCAAGACCTCTTTCGGTGGGCTGGGAGCCGGGCCCGCCATTTCGCGGACGCAATCGGTGGGATTTACATCGGGACGCAGACCCATATAGACCGGCGCGCGCAGCCGGCCCTCGCCCGTCCAGTTCGCGAATTTTGCTTCGGCTACCAGTTCGGGCTTTACCCAGGTGACGTCCTTACCTACCTTGGGCGCATCCGGAAAGGGCGAGTCGGCGGTAACCAGCGGATCGAGTTGCCGGCGCAGGAAGGCCAGGGCCTTTTGATCGAAACCTGTGCCGACGTTGCCCGCCCAGCGCAGTTTGCCGTTGTCGTAAACTCCCAGCACCAGCGCGCCGAAATGGTCGCGCTCTCCGGCCGTGAAGCCGCAGATCACGAATTCCTGCCGCTCGACAATCTTGATTTTGATCCACTCGCTGCTGCGGCGCGATTCGTAGCGGCTATTAGCCCGCTTGGCCACCAGACCCTCGACACCCGTTTCCCGGGCGGCTTGCAACATGGCATCCCCGGCGCCCGGAAAATGCTCCGAGTAGCGCAGGATGCCGGTGGGCGTCAGGATCGATTCGAGCAGCTCCTTGCGTTCGGCGAGCGCCACCTGGCGCAGATCGTAGCCGTTCAGATACAGCAGATCGAAGGCAAAATAGACCACCGGCCGCGACCGCGCCATGTGCGAAACGGCATGGGCATCGGACTGCGCGATGCGCGGCTGGATCAATTCAAAACGGGCCACCCCCTTTTCATCGAGGGCGGCGATCTCGCCGTCGAGAATGGCCTGGCCGGCGGAGACGTAGTGCGGGATGACGCTCAATTCGGGATATTGCTTTTCGCATGAATGGCCGGTGCGGGAAACCAGGCGGACCGTTTCGTTTTCGATGAAGCAGATGGCCCGCACGCCATCCCATTTGACTTCGAACAGCCAGTCGTCGCCGTGCGGCGGCGTGGTGGCCAGCGCTGCTTTCATGGGCGTGATGGCGGCGGGCATGGCTGCCTTTACAGCGCCTTTGAGCGAGGCGGGATTGGCGGTGTTTTTGGAGGGAGCGGGCGGCGCAACCCGGGCAGCCGGGGTGGATGCCCGGGGCGCCCGATGAGTCTTCCACTCCCGCCGCGGATCGCCCGCCGTCTTCGTCTTGGTCTTGCGAGCGGGCAAGCCTTGGGCGATCTCCTGCTGGGTGCGGCCGGAGAGCACGCTCCATGCGAATTGCTCGACGTCCCAACCGGGCACGGCCTCCGCATCGCGCTTCTTGATGAGCAGCCATTCGTTGCCCTTACCGCGGTTCTTCATATGCACCAGCGCGAACTCGCCCTGGAGTTTCTCGCCGTGCAGGCGGATCTTCAGATCGCCGCGCGCGAGTTGCTCTTCGACCGGCGCGTCGCCGAGCAATTCCCACGTTCCGCGATCCCAGAGCATGACGCTGCCCGCGCCGTAATTGCCGGCGGGAATGTTGCCTTCGAACTCACCGTATTCGAGCGGATGGTCCTCCACCTTCGCGGCCAGGTGCTTGGCAAGCGGCTCGAGCGAAGGGCCTTTGGGAACGGCCCAGGAAACCAGCACGCGGCCGATCTCCAGGCGGAAATCGTAATGCAGGCGCGTGGCATCGTGCCGTTGCACGTAGAAATGCGGCGCGCCCGAGGCTTTTGCGGCGGCCTTGGTTTTGGGTGACGGCTCCGGGGTGTTTTCGAACCGGCGTTTGCGGACGTACTCTTCGAGTGCCATAAAGCCTTGCCCCTCCTCCATTTACATGATATCTTCGGAAAAGTCGATTGCCAAAGGGAGGCGATCCATCATGGCCAGCACCGTCTGGAAAGGACATCTGACGTTCGGACTGGTTTCGCTGCCGGTCCGCTTGTATAGCGCCGCGCGCGGCGAAACCGTGAGTTTCAATTTGTTACACGCGAAGGATAATTCGCGCATCAAGCAGAAGACCTTTTGCGCGGCGGAGGAGCAGGAGGTGCCGCGCAGCGAGCTGGTGAAAGGCTACGAGTACGAGAAGGACCACTACGTGGTGATCGACGAGGAGGACATCAAGAAGGTCGCTCCGCAGACCGCCAAGGTGATGGAGATTCTCGAATTTGTAAAGGGCGACACGGTGGATCCGATCTATCTGGAGAGCTCGTATTACATGGCGCCCGACGGGGGCGGCGAGAAGCCCTACGCCTTGCTGTTCAAGGCGATGGGGCTGGCTGGATATTATGCGCTGGCGAAGATCGCCATGCACAATCGCGAGCACATCGTGATCCTGCGGCCTGGCAAGAAGGGGATCCTGCTGCACACCATGTACTACGCCGACGAGATCCGGCAGGTGGATGAATTCCGCACGGACACGGACTTGGTAAAGCCCAATGAGTTGGCGATGGCCAACATGCTGATCGATACGTTGAAGGCGGATTTCGAGCCGGAGAAATATCATGATACGTATCGCGACAACCTGATGCGGATGATCGAGGCAAAGAAGGAAGGACAGAAGGTGGTGGAGACGCCGGAGCCGCAGATGGCGCCGGTGATCGACATCATGGAGGCGCTAAAGCGCAGCCTGGCGGAGAAGAAGAAGCCGGTGCAGGTGGCCACGGCGGCGGTTGGCGAGACGCAGGAGGAAGCGCCGGCACAACCGGCGGCCAAGAAGCGTGAGCGCCGCACCAAGGCGATGTGAGCCCGCGTGGCGATGCCGCATCGCATCGTACATTTTGCCGATGTATCTGTCGCATAATGTGGCAAGAAGCTGCCGGTGAGCACAAATGCGCAGATGGGCGATTGGCTCGGACAGCCGGTTCCAGCAGCGGAAAGGGACGTGCTTCGCATCGTCGAAAGGGCGACGCGCGCCGGCGGTCATCAAGCGCCTCATTTCGCTGGGTTTGCAGCGCGCGGAGATTGACGCGGCCATCATCCCACTGAGGACGCTGCAGCATCGGCGGTCCCGGCGTGAGAGGCTCACGCTGGAAGAATCCGACCGGGTGCTGCGCGTGATCCGCGTGCTCTCGTTGGCGGAATCCGTGTACGGAAACCGGGAAACGGCACTAGCTAGCCTGGCTGCGAAACCCGCATGCGCGCCTGGGGGGCCGCGCCCCGCTTTCGATGCTCAACACGGACACAGGCAGCCGGATTGTCGAAGATCTGCTCGTACAAATCGACGACGGTATGTTCGTCTAGATGATCCTCTGGAGGATCAGCCGGCATCGCGACCTCAGCGGAGCAGGCGGACTGAAGGTCGCCGGCCGATGGCACTATGCTGGGCATCCCGTGGCTTATCTGGCAGGCAGTCCGCCGGCGCCGCTTCTGGAAGTCTGTGTGCAGACCTGCGCGAATGATGTGCCACCGGATTTCACGCTGCTGAAAATCGAAGGTCCCGATACGGAATTCGCGACGGAACGAGGGCATTTTATTGCAGGTACCCAGTGCGATCATGCCTGAAACAGACAATTGTCTTTTCAACCCGAGACACGTTGACGCCACCCGCTACCGGATTGCGGGGGTATTCCCGTATCCGTTCGACGCGCGGCTCAAAACGTAAGCGAAACGCCGGCTACCCGAAGAGATTGGCCCAGCCAGCCTTGGCCAGGACCAGAACCACCCAGGGCACGAGCACCGCGACCAGTGCCTTCGAGAAGGGGAATTTGCGCGCGGCTACCGAGATCCCGACGGCCAATAGAAGGATGGTCCAGAAGCTGAAGAGATCGATCGACGTGGCCAGGCTGTAGAGCGCCTTCGCGGAGTTGGGCGGCGGTTCCAGAAAAGCGCCGAGATTAAATGCCAGCGGATTCTGAAGGTTGAAGTCCTCGGGATTCTTGACGAAAACCACAATAATCGCCAGGATGCTGGATATCAGTCCGGGCAGCATGGCGTAGGTGGTGATGCCAAACATCTGCTTGAAAGTCAGAGACGCGCCCATCATCTTGACCATCAACAAGAGCACGCCGGCGATGATGAGCGCCATGACCACGACGGCGATGGGGCCGACCACATACGCTCCGATGGGGGCGAATTTGAGCTGCTGCTGAAGCATGGTCTCGCGCTGCTGCGGGTCCATTTGCTGCATGCGCGTGTTGGTTTCCATGGCCTGGCGCATGGAATGCTCCCAACCGACGTGCGTGGTGAAGCAATACATGAACACTAGATAGGCCACGATCAGGAGGACTACCGGTACGATCCAACCGGGCCGGGCGGCGATATCGGCGAACGCCTTTTTCGGGTCGAGGAACACACCCGTGATGCGGCCAGCTTCGCCCAGCGGCGGCGGGGCGGTTTCAGCAGATAAGGATTCAGGTGTCATAAGGGTCGAGGCTCCGAAGGGGGGATTATAACACCCTCAATTCTTAAGCGCATCTTTGATCCGGTCGGTGAGCATATCGACAAACCGGCCGGGCACGAACCCGTTCATGCGGCTGACGACTTCGCCGCGGCGATCGAGCACGATAGTGGTGGGAATCGACGTAATGGCGAGAACCCGCGAAAGGCCATCCTCAAAATAGACGTGCTGGGGCGCCCAGTGGTTGTCCTTGAGGAAAGGTGCCACCAGATCGCGCTCGTCGTCTGTGGCGATGGAGAGGAACACTACGTCCGCGGAATCGTGGAAGCGCTGCGCGACTTCCTCGTAGAGCGGGTGCTGGGCGCGGCAGGGTCCGCACCACGTGGCCCAGAAATCGAAGACCACGGCCTTGCCTTTCAGGGAAGCGATGGGCAGTTTCTGTCCGTCCACGCCCGAGATCGTAAAATCCAGGACGTTGCTGGCCTGGGCGTTCGGATCGTTTTGGCGCAGGCGCAGGCGGCGCGCGGCCAGTAGACCGGCGGTCCTGTCGTAGGCTTCCAGGATGACGTCGCCCATACCTTTTTCCGAGCCATTCACTTTGCGATAGATATCGCCGAGTTGGGCGCGGTCCTTGGCGCGATCGGCATCGGTGTTCAGGGAATCGGGGATGGCGAAGGCATCGGCGTAGGGCGCGATGGCTTCCGGGTCATTTCCGGCGCGGTGCAGCCATTGCCCGATCTCGCGCGCGGACTCGGCCGAAGGGTAGGTTTCATAACTGCGCCGCGCGATGGCGATGGCCTCGTCGATTTTGCCCAGATTGCCGGTGGCGCGCGCTTCGCAAGCCATGGCGCGCCCCAACGCTTTATCCACTTCTTCGTGCCACTGCGCCTCGCTCATGTGGCCGGGCGCGGGCTCGGTGCGGGTCTGGCGCAGCAACGCTTCATACTGCCCGGCGTATTTCAGCGCGCGTGCAGAGGTATCGCGAGCGCTCGAGACCAGCAGGGCACGCACGACTTTATCGAGGATCTGGGCGTCGCCCGGTTCACGCGCCAGGACCCGCTCGCCGTATTCGACGATCCGTTTATCGTCCTTGGCCTGGATGGCGGCTTTGACCAGGGCCCGCTCAATCTCGTTGCGGCGCGTGGTGTTCGGATATTTGGCGAGATGCTTTTCGAGCGCGCGGATAAAATCAACGGGGCTGTTGCCGGCCTCGCCGACGGCGCGGCTCAACTCCTGAGATTCCTCGGACGTAGCCGCGGCAGGCGGCGGCGCATTCTGGGCACAGGCCAGGATTCCGAAAGCAAGAGCGGTAAAGAGAAGCTTCATTTCGCCGGTTCGGCCGCGCACGGGGTTGCCTCACATCTGAACTGCCCAGCCAGGCTGGCCGCGCGCATGCGAGCCTGGTGCATGTAGGTTTCGTTCTTCGCGATCCGGTCGAGCAGCGGTAGAAACTGGGCAGGGTCTACGAGCCGCTTGCGGTCGTAGGCCGACTGCAGCAAAAGGACCGACTTCATGACGCCCAGATGGTCGTACTTGGCGGAGACTTCCAGCGTGGTCAGGAGTTGCTCGGATTCGCTGATGCGCTCGAAATCGTCGGCCAGGGCCTGGGCCGAGGGATCTTCGGAGAAATTGAACTTCACCTCGTTCTTCTTCCCGCCATCCACGTAGCGGAATGTCTTGGCGCCCATGAATGCGACTTTGACAGACGACTCCAGCGGATGATCGAAATCGCCGAGTTTAGCGGCCAGGTCGAACAAGGCGGCGACCTCCTGCCGGTTTAACTGAAAGCGCACCGGGTTATCGTCTTTTTCGTCTTCGCGATAGTCGCCCGCCCCGGTCTTATCCACATTGATAGCCACGTAGGCCGGAGAGCTACCGGGGAACGACTTGGAGAAATAGAGACGGGGGACGTCGGCGGACTGGGCCGCGAGAGCGGCACAGAAGAGCAGCGCGAGGCGCCCTTTCATCGTGCGAATGCCCCTTCCAAACGGGCGCGGGTGACGGCGTGCGTGGCGTGGCAGATGGCCACGGCCAGCGCGTCGCTGGCATCTTCGGATTCGATCATGGACTCCAAACCCAGCAGAGACTGCACCATCACCTGCACTTGCCTTTTGCCCGCTTGCCCATAGCCCACCACGCTGGTTTTGATTTCCAGCGGCGAATATTCGCCCAATTCGATACCGGCTTCGGCGATCGCCAGCAGGGCGACCCCGCGCACATGCGCCAACTTCAGAGCGGTGCGGACGTTGGCGGCGTAAAAAACCTGCTCCACGGCGGCGGCCGCGGGGGAATACAGCCGGATGACCTCGCGCAACCCGCGCGCGATCTCTTGCAGACGTATCTGAAACGGATCGCGGACCTTGGTCACGATGACGCCGGAAGCGATCAACTGGTGGCCGCCGCCATCGGACTCGATGACGCCGTAGCCGGTGCGCTGCGTCCCGCAATCGACCCCCAGGACGAGCACTTTATTGGGCCAGTGCCTCCAACTCCTTTTCGTCGATATCGAAGTTGGAATATACGTTCTGCACGTCGTCCTGTTCTTCGAGCGCTTCGCTGAGCCGGAGCATGGCGCCCGCGTTCTTGCCTTCGAGACGCACGAGGTTCTTCGGCAGCATGGCGACTTCGGCCGATTCCATGGGAAGCTTGGCCTTTTCGAGGGCTGCCACGACGGCTTCGTGGGCTTCCGGGGGGGCCACGACTTCCCATTGGTCGCCCTCGTCGCGCAGATCGTCGGCGCCGGCATCCAGCACCAGGTTCATGAGCTGTTCTTCGCTCGCCTGGTCGCGGGGCACGTAGACATGGCTCTTGCGCTCGAACATCCAAGCGACGCTGCCAACCTCGCCGAGGTTGCCGCCGTTCTTTGAAAAGCAGTGGCGGATTTCACTCACCGTGCGATTGCGATTGTCGGTGGCGACCTTGACCAGGACGGCTGCGCCGCCCGGGCCGTAGCCTTCGAACATGACTTCGTCGATCTGGCCTCCTTCCAATTCGCCCGTTCCGCGCATGATGGCCTTCTTGATGTTGTCGGCGGGCATGCTGACACCTTTGGCGGCGAGGATGGCGGTGCGGAGGCGGGGATTGGCATCCGGATCGCCCCCATTACGGGCGGCGATCATAATTTCCTTAATGATGCGCGTAAACGTTTTTCCGCGCTTGGCGTCCAGTGCAGCTTTCTTGTGCTTGATGGTCGCCCACTTTGAATGACCTGACATGGCGAAACCTCTTCGTGGGGCCCGGCCGGCGAGGCCGGGTAGCTAGCTTGTTTGAATTCGACAACTGAAGCATAACAGAATGAGCGGAGTGGCTACAACCGGGCGGGAGAGGCGCAGATCGCGGTAGATCGGCGCGAAAGCGTCGGACAGGCAGCCATAACACATCTCCCCGGCGCGGCGAAATCTGGCCAGCCTTGGGTCGCGCCCAGCGAAACAGGTACGCCAGGACATCTCGGATGAAGGGTCATTTCATCATGACCCCCAAGAAATTGGGTAGTGGGTTGGAGGGCGGCCAATCTTGGCCGCAGCCGCCTTTTAGGCGGCCAGAGCCGGCTGAAAGCCGGCGGCGGGCAGAATTGCCCGCCCCACAAAACCAAACTGACCATTACCAGAAATCGCTTCCCGGAGAGCGCTTGGCACGACCTCGGCAATCTGCCGTCCACCCTACTGCTCGTGCACATCCTCCAGGTAGGTATACCCGTGCAGCCCCTCTTCGTAAAACTTCAGCAGCCGTCCGGATTCTTCATAGCCTAGCCGGCCATCGCGCAAGGCGGTCTCCACATCGCGGCGCAGGCGGCTGACCAGCGCGTCGGCGGAGAACTGCACGTAGTTAAGCACCTCGCGCACGGTATCGCCCTTGATGACTGAATCCAAAATGATCTCGCCGGTATCGCCCAGCCGCACGTGCACGGTATTCGTATCGCCGAACAGGTTGTGCAGGTCGCCCAGGATCTCCTGATACGCGCCCAGCAGGAACGCGCCCAGGTAGTAGTCTCCGCCATCGAAGGGGTGCAGTGCGAGCGTGCGCTTCACATCGCGGCGGTCGATAAACTGGTCCACTTTGCCATCGGAATCGCAGGTGATGTCGCCCAGGATGGCGTGGCGTTTGGGCTCCTCGTCCAGGCGGTGAATCGGCATGACCGGAAACAACTGCTTGATGGCCCAGCTATCCGGCATGCTTTGAAACAGCGAAAAATTGCAGAAATAGGTGTCCGAGAGCATGGCTTCGAGACCCTCGAGCTCTTCCGGGAAAAAGTCCAGCGACTGCGCCAGCGCCTGGATGCGGCGGCTAATGGCCCAATAGAGGTTTTCGCACTGGCAGCGCTGTTCAAGCGAGAGGTAGCCGAGGCTGAAGAGATTCAGCGCCTGGTCGAGCGCCTGCTGCGCATCGTGGTAACTCTCCAGCAGGTTCTTGGTGCTCAGCGACCGATTGGTTTCGCCCAGGTCTATGAGGGGCTGTTCGGCGTCGGCCGGAACTTCCGCCGGCACGTCGGATTCGCCCATGCCGGAGACACCCAATACGTTGAAGACCAGCAGGCTGTGATACGCGGCGACGGCGCGCCCGCTCTCGGTGACGATGGTGGGGTGCGCCACGCCCACTTCGTCGCAGACGCTCTGGATGTGATAGACGACATCGTTGGCGTATTCCTGCAGCGTGTAGTTTACGCTGGATTCAAAGTCGGTCTGGGAGCCATCGTAGTCGATGCCCAGGCCGCCGCCGACATCCAGGTAGCGCAAGCCGGCGCCGGCGCGCGCCAGGTCGACATAGACGCGCACGGCCTCGTTCACGGCGGCTTTGATCTGGCGGATGTTGGTGATCTGGCTGCCGAGGTGGAAGTGGAGCAGGTTCAGGCAATCGGCCATGCCGGCGTCTTTCAACTCCTGGAGGGCGCGCATGGCTTCGCTGACCGAAAGGCCGAACTTGGAACGATAGCCGCCGGACGAGCGCCAGCGCCCGGAGCCGCGGCTGGCGAGCTTCACGCGCAGCCCGATCATGGGCCGCACGCCGACGCGTTCGGAGTACCGTAGAATCAACTTCAGCTCTGTGTACTTTTCGACGACCGGAATGATGTGGCGGCCCATCTTCTGGGCCAGCATGGCCATCTCGATGTATTCGTCGTCCTTGAAACCGTTGCAGACGATGGGAGTTTCGTTGTCGGCCATGGCCATGACGGCCATCAGTTCGGGCTTGGAGCCAGCCTCCAGTCCAAACTTATAGGGGCGGCCAAACTCCAACACTTCTTCGACGACCTGGCGCTGCTGGTTCACCTTGATCGGATAGACGCAACAGTAGGTGCCCTGATAACGATGTTCGGCGATGGCGGTTTGGAAAGCGCCGGCGAGTTCTCCCAGGCGGTGCTCCAGAATGCCGGCGAAACGAATGAGGACCGGCAGGGAGATGCCGCGCAGTACCAGAGTATCGACGAGTTGCTTCAGATCGACGGAGCGCTGCGGATCCTTGTTGGGATGAACGCACAGATGGCCGCTGCTATCGACCGAAAAGTAGCCCTTGCCCCAACTGGCCACGTCGTAGAGTTCGCTGGCGTCCTGCGGGGTCCAGCGTTCGGCCGGCTCCATGACGAGGGAGCCTTTTCTGGCGTTCTTCTCCAATTCTTCCTCCAAAGTTTCAGTGTCCTAAGAATCGGTGGCGAGGGCAAGGGAAAAATGGGTAGTGGGTCCGTTTCGTTTTTGGAGGGCGGGCAATTCTGCCCGCAGCCGGCTTTCAGCCGGCTCTGGCCGGATAAATCGCGGCGCAGGTTACAGTGCGATGACGATCGCGCTGTCGAGGGCCTGCGCTTACGGTTTCCACTTGATATTGCAACCGACGCTGGGCCGCTGTCGCGGATTCACGGGTTGGCCGGCGAGCACGGCATCGATGGCCGCGCGCAGGTCGGCCCCGGTGACCGGAATGTCGTTACGCGGCCGGGCGGCATCCAACTGGCCGCGATAGACCAGCCGGCGGTTGGCGTCGAACAGGAAAAAGTCCGGCGTGCAGGCCGCGTCATAGGCCTTGGCCACCTCCTGGGTTTCGTCGTAGCAGACCGGAAAACTCGCGCCGAGCTCCGCCGCCATCTGCTTGAGGAGTTCGGGCGCGTCGTCCGGATACTGCGCAACATAATTCGATGAAATGGCCACGATCCCGAGCGGCTGGCGGGCATAATCTTTTCCGAGCCGCGCCAGTTCGTGCTTCACGTGCTGCACGTAGGGGCAGTGGCGCGAGATGAACATCACCAGCAGGGCTTGTTTGCCCGCAAAACTACCCAGACTGACGGACGCGCCGGAGACTACGTCCGGTAATTCAAAATCCGGAGCGGGTATGCCCAGCGCGGGCATGGTGGACTCGGTTTGGGCCATAAGTAATCCTCACGCTCTATAATTATCCGCCTTCCAGTTCTTAATGGCGCGTTTAATCTCGGCGGCGGGCATGTTGGCGTCGGCCGCTTTTCGGGCGAGGTCGACAAATTCCTCATCCGGCGCAAACCGCAGCGCGATGACCTGGCCCATGACGAGGCGCGGATCGAGCAACTTGCCGGTCAGAACGAAGTGCCGCAGATTCTCCTCGGCGCGAATCGCGCGGTCCTGTGCTTTGAGCGGAAAGACGCGCACGTAGGCGGGTATGGTTGGAGTAATTCTGGGTGGCCATGCCGCAATTGTACTAAAAAGCCCGGCGGCGGCGGAGAATCATATCCGTTTCTATTCATACCTAAGCGCAACCAACGGATCGATGCGCGCTGCTTTGCGGGCCGGGAGATAACTGGCGAGCACGGAAACCCCGACCAGCAACAACGGCACGCCGGCGAATACCAGCGGATCGGTGGCGGTAACGCCGTAGAGCATGCCCGACAACAGGCGCGTCAGCTCGAAGGCGGCGGCCATGCCAATACCCGCGCCGATCAGCGAAGTGAGCAATCCGCGGCCGACCACGAGGCGCAGGATCTGCGGCTGGCTGGCGCCCAGCGCCACGCGCAATCCGATCTCGTGCGTGCGCCGGCTCACGGCGTAGGCCGTAAGTCCGTAGATGCCGACGGTGGCGAGCGTGAGCGCGAGCGAGGCGAATATGGTGAGCAACAGCATGGAGACACGGCGCAGCATCAGGGAATCGGAGAGCACCTGCTGCATCGTACGCACGTTTGAGGCCGGCTGCTCGGGATCGAGCTTCAGAATCTCGCGGCGCACGGTAGGCGCCATGGCTGCGGGATCGCCTTCGGTGCGTACCACGATGGCCTCGCGGAAAACGCCGGGATTCTGCATCAGCGGAACGTAAACCGCGGGCTCGATCGGCGCGTCCAGGCCATAGAGTTTGGCATCCGCCACCACGCCCACGATTTCCAGGCGCTCACCCATGAGGATATGTCGACCGAGCGGATTCTCGTGCGGGAATTGTTTGCGGACCATGGCTTCGTTGACGACGACCACATGTTTGGCATCCTGGTCGTCGTGCCGGTCGAACAGGCGGCCCCGCCGCAGCGCGATCCCCATGGTATTGAAATATCCGGGGGTGGCGGTGCGGTAATCGGCTAGCGGCTGTTTGTCCTTGGCGACAGGAGGGCGGCCTTCGATATCGAAGCCGTTCACTCCGATGCGGAACGAGAGGATGGACACGCGTAGCGGCAGGATCATGACGGCTCCTGCCGATCGTACCCCTGGCAGCGCTTCCAGACGATCCATGAGATTCTTATAGAAGTCCGAGCGCTTGCGCGGCGTGTTGTATTTCGTCTCGGGCAAGCTGATCATCAGGGTGAGGATGTTCGCGGTGCGCACGCCCGGGTCGATTTCTGTGACCCGCACGAAGCTGCGCAACAACAAACCGGCGCTGATCGAAAGGAGCACCGCAAAGGCTACTTCGGATGCCAGCAGGAAGCTGCGGATACGCTGCGATCCGCCGGCGCTCTCCGCACGTCCGGCGGCTTCCTTGAGGGTGGTGTTCAGATCGGTGCGGGAGGCTCTCCATGCGGGAACCAGGCCAAAGAGAAGGCCGGTAAGAACCGATATACCGAAGGTGAATGCCAGCACGGGCAGATCCAGCCGCATGTGTTGCAGCATGGGAAACATATCGGGAACCGCGCCGCGCATGGCTCGCACTCCCCAAACAGCCAGGACGAGCCCGAGCGCGCCTCCACCGCAGGACAGCACCAGGCTTTCGGTCAGCAACTGGCGGAGGATTCGGCCGCGGGCCGCCCCCAGCGCGCCGCGTATGGCGATCTCCCTCTCGCGGGTGGCGGCACGCGCCAGCAGCAGGTTGGCGAGATTGGCGCAGGCGATCAACAGCAGCAGCCCGACGGCGCCCAGCAAAATCAGCAGGACCGGGCGGATGCGGCCGGTGAACATCTCCGCCATGGGAAATAGGGTGACGCCCCAGCCGGTGTTGCTGGCGGGGTAGGCGCGCTCCAGGCGTTTCGCGATCACGGTCATCTCGGCCCGTGCCTGGGCGACGGTCACGCCCGCCTTCAAGCGCGCCACGATGCCATATTCATGCTGCTGGCGTTGGGGATTGTTGGGATCGATGGCGGTGGGCAGCCACAGGTCCGCGGCGACCAATTCTCCAAGTTCATGCGGGACGACGCCTACGACGGTGCGCGGAATGCCATCGACGGTCAGCGTGCGTCCCACGGCCGCGGGATCGGAATGAAAGCGGCGCTGCCACAGGGCATTGCCGATGAGCACCGCGGGCGGTCCGCCGGGGGCGTCTTCCGCGGGGAGAAAATTGCGGCCCACGATCGGGTGGATGCCCAGCGCCGGCAGGAATTCCCTGGATGCGAGCGCGGCCGATACACGCTCGGGATCGCCCACACCGCTGATATTCAGACCGAATTCGGGGATCGCGAAAGCTGCGGACATCTGGTCGAATGAGTGGGCTTGCCGTTTCCAATCTAAATAATCGGCGGCGCTGACCGGCATCTGGTCGAAGCCGGACTTGAGCACCGTTCCCCAGATCATGACCACGCGGTTGGGGTCGGGAACCGGCAACGGCTGTAGCAGCACCGCGTTCACCATGGTAAAGATCGCGGTGTTGGGGCCAATTCCCAAGGCCAGCGCCAGAACGGCGACCGCGCAGAAACCCGGATTCCGCAGCAGAGTGCGGAAGCCATAGCGGAGATCCTGCCAGAAGAATTGCATGACACTCCTTTATGGAGGATAAACGCAGGGCATCGGGGATTTGTTCCGCGGGAGTTTTTCGCAATGCAGGATTTCAAGAGACGGCGCGTTCACCTCTCTTTTAAGTGCCTATAGACCAGGGCTACCGGCAATCCCATGACGTTGAAATAGCAGCCTTCGATGCGCTGGATGAATTTGGCGGCCAAGCCCTGGATGGCGTAGGCGCCAGCCTTGTCCATGGGCTCACCGCTGGCGGCATAGTCCGCGATTTCCTGGGGTGAAAGCGGCGCGAACCAGACGCTGGTTTCGGCGCAATCTTCGATCAGACGGGCGGGCGACCGGAGGCAGATGCCGGTGAGCACTTCGTGGCGCTGGCCGGAAAGCAGATTCAGCATGCGGCGGGCGTCGGCGGCGTCCAGCGGCTTGGCCAGGATCTCGCCGTGGATGGAGACGGTGGTATCGGCGGCCAGGACGATCTCGCCGGGCGCGGAGGTAACCGCTACGGCTTTCGCGTGTGCAATGCGGATCACGTAGTCTCGAGCGGCCTCGCCGGGCAGCGGCGTTTCGTCGACGTCCGCGGGCTGGATCCTGAATGGGATACCCGCCTGCTGCAGGATGTCGCGGCGGCGCGGAGAGCGGGAGGCTAACACGAGCATCCTATTATGGTATGCGCACGGCAGCCAAGAGCGGGCGCCGCGGGTGATCTAGAATGGTCGTATGCGCATCTTGCTGTTCAGCGGGAAGGGCGGCGTCGGCAAGACCAGCCTGGCGGCGGCGACGGGGGTGCAATTAGCGCGGCTCGGCTATCGCACGCTGGTGATGAGCGTGGATCCGGCGCACAGTCTGGCCGATTCCTTCGACCTGGAAACCAGCCTGTTCCACGAGAAAACCGGCGATCCTTATCCGATCGGGGATAAGCTGGCGATCCATGAAGTCAACATACAGAAGGAAATCAAACGGCATTGGCGCGAAATCTCGGCTTACGTGATTTCGGTGCTGCGCACCACGGGCATCAGCGACGTGGAAGCGGAAGAACTGGCCATTCTGCCCGGCATGGAAGAGTTGAGCGCCATGATGTGGGTGAACCAGTTCCGGCGCGAGCAGCGCTACGACGTGATCGTGCTGGACTGTGCGCCGACGGCCGAATCCATGCGGTTCGTGAGCATGCCTACCACGCTCGACTGGTACATGAAACATATCTTCCCGTTTCAGCGTACGGTATTGAAGGCTGTGCGCCCGCTGGCCAACCGGGTCTCGCCGGTGGAACTGCCGACCGACAGTTACTTCGCCAATATTCAGGACCTGTTTGGGAAGCTGGATGGCATCGATGAACTGCTGGAAAATCCGCGGATCACGAGCGTGCGGCTGGTAACCAATCCGGAGAAGATGGTGCTGCGCGAGACACAGCGCGCGTTCGTGTACTTCTCGCTGCACGGGCTTACGGTGGACGGCATTATCGTGAATCGCGTGCTGCCGGAGGCTATTACAGATTCCTTCTTCGCGGAGTGGCGGGAGTCGCAGCAGCGAGTGCTGGCGGAGATTGACGCCTACTTTTCACCGGTCCCAGTGAGGCGCGTGCCTCTGTTTACGCACGAGGTGCTGGGCGCCGAGCGTCTGCAGGAGTTGGCGCGGGCGCTGTATGCGGATGACGAGGACCCGGCGGCCGTGACGCGTACGGAAGCGCCCTATAGCTTCAGCAAGCGCGATGGACATTTCGAAGTGCAATTGCAACTACCCTTCGCCGTGAAGGGTGAAGTCGGGTTGTTCAAGAAGGGGGATGAGTTGGTGGTGCAGATCGGGACTTTGCGCCGGCACATCGGCCTGCCCACTTCGATGGCGGCGCTGACGCCGGCGCACGCCAGGCTGGAAAACAAAGTATTGACCGTGGAAATGAGGGAGAATTGATTATGGCAGACGAAAAGACAAACATTGACGCTCCGGGCTGCTTCTACTGTCTGAATGTGAAGCCGTTCTTCCGGAAGGCCTGGTCCGAAGCGACGAAGGACCATTTTCGCAACTCGCGCGTGGAGTTTTTGAAGGGCGTGCGCAGTGTGCTCGACGACCGCATCAATAACTTATCGCGGCACGAGGTGAAGGGCACGCACGTCACCGTGGAATAGGACGCGACTGTGCAAATCACGGGAGACCGGCGAACTGAAGTTCGCCGCGGCACGCTGAAGCGGGCGCCACAACAGATCCTGGTGCTGGACGTTGGCGGCACGCACGTGAAAGCGCTGGCCACCGGCCACAAGTCATTCATCGAGATCCCATCCGGACCGAAGATGACGCCGCGGAAAATGGTGGCTGAGGTGCGGAAGGCGATCGACGGCTGGGAATACTCGGTGGCATCGATCGGGTACCCGGGTCCGGTGGTTCACGGCAAACCCGTCGGCGAACCGCACAATCTGGGGCACGGCTGGGTGGGTTTCGACTTTAAGAAGGCGCTGGGGTGTCCGGTCAAGGTCATCAACGACGCGGCGATGCAGGCGCTGGGTCACTACGAGTCGGGACGCATGCTATTCCTCGGGCTGGGTACCGGGCTAGGCTCGGCGATGATCGTAGACGGCGTGCTGGAGCCCATGGAACTGGCGCACCTGCCTTATAAGCACGGCCGCACCTACGAGGATTACCTGGGCATCCGCGGCCTGAAACGGCTGGGCAAGAAGAAGTGGCGGGAATGTGTCTTCGATGTGGTGGAACGGCTGAAGTGCGCGCTGGAACCCGACTACGTGGTCCTGGGCGGCGGCAATTCAAAAACGCTGAAAAAACTTCCGCCCGGCGCGCGCCTGGGCAGCAACGAAAACGCCTTCCGGGGCGGATACCGGCTCTGGCAGGAGCCTGCCGAACGCTGCAAACCGGTATGATACAGACGAGGACCGCTATCATGTTGCGTGCGATTTCGATGTCTGTCCTATTGCCGATGGCGTTGGCCGCAAGCGCCCTTGCCGCCGACGTGACCGGCAAGTGGAGAGGGCCGATGGAAGGCGCCGGCTCCGAGATCGTACTGGACCTGAAAGCCGACGGCGCGCGCGTCACCGGCACGATGACGAACGCCGGAGACAAGCCGCATGCCATCACCAAAGGTTCGCTCGACGGCGATAAAATCTCGCTGACAGTGGCCTCGGAATGGCAGGGGAACCCGGTCACCTTGCTGATCACCGGAACCGTTGCCGGCGACACCATGACGCTGAAGATCGGCACAGAGGATGGCGCCTGGAGCACGGACGCGGTGGTCAAGCGTTCGTCTTGAGTTTCGATTTAGGCGCGGATCCGGAGACGATCAACCGCGCCGGATCGAGCAAGTGCTTCGGCTGGTAGAGACGGCGCGACCATTTCCGGCCGGCATCGAAGCGCACTCCCACAAAATACCCGATTTCATCGTAGGCGCAATACTGTGTCCGCCCGCGGAACTTGTACCGGCCGAGCATCAGGCTGAGCCGGCTGCCGGGCGGGACGGGCCGATCGAACTGCAGGCACGCTCCCGATGGCGAGATATCTTCGAGGTTGGCGATCAGATCCACCGGTTGGCTGGATGATTCGATGCGCACCTTGATCAGGTCCGAACACCAAAACCGGGGTTCCGCGCGCCGCTCGCTCATTCGCCCACCACGGTGACCACCACCAGGCGATCGCGCGCGCGATTGTCGAAATCGCAGAGCACGATTTGCTGCCACGTGCCGGTGCCCACGCGCCCCTGGCTGACGGGAAAACTGCGCGCGGTACCGACCAGGGCGCTACGCAGGTGCGCGTATCCGTTGCCATCGCCCCAGCGCGCGTTATGCGCATAATCGGCATCGGCCGGAGCGATCTGTTCGAGCGCGCGGCGCAGGTCCGCCACGCATCCCGGCTCGAATTCCAGGGTGGTGATACCCAGCGTGGAGCCGACGCCGGCGATGTTGACAATGCCTTGCCGCACACCGCTCTCGGCTACGATGCGGGCGATCTGGGGGGTGATATCCAATATGTCGGAATGGCCCCGCGTAGACACGCGGAAGGTCTTCTCGAAGACACTCATGCGGGAAATGCCTACCGCCCGAACTGCGCTTCGAATCCGGCGATTTTGCCCAGCCTGCGTTTGTGACGCTCAGCTCCGGAGAACCGGGCGCCGATATAGCTGCGCACCAGTTCAACGGCCAACGCGGGGCCGACCACGCGCGCTCCGAGGCACATCACGTTAACATCGTCGTCCTCGACGGATTGATGGGCGGAAAAGGGATCGTGACAGGTGGCCGCCCGTATGCCCTTGAACTTATTAGCGGCCACGCAGGCGCCCGCGCCGCTGCCGCACAGCAGGACGGCGCGGTCGGCGCGGCCATCGAGGACGGCCTCGGCCGCCGCGCGCGAATAATCCGGATAGTCCACCGGGTCGGTCGAATCCGTGCCGAGATCGACGGTTTCGTGGCCCAAATCACCTAGTTCTTCGATCACCCGCGCCTTCAAGGGGTAACCGGCATGATCGCTTGCCACCGCAACCTTCATGGAATCCTATAATAGCGCTATACTGCCGGAGTGGCGGTATGAGAATTTCGGACCGTTTAAGCGTCTATTAGGATATGCATACTGGCAGACTCCTTGTGGCATTTGCCGCGCTCGCCGCCGCGGGCTGGGCGCAGTCCTCGGCCGGAGTGAACGGACCGGTGACGGGCTTCATTTTCGATATGCAGGCAGGCGCGATCAGGCCGATGCTGGGGATTCCCGGGGCCGCTTATCTCGGCAATGCCACAGTCGCCGGACTGGCCGCCGCCGCAGTCTCGCCGGACGGGTCGGCCGCGCTGGCTGTGCAAAACGGCAAGCTCTTTGTCTATAACGGGCTACGCACGACCGCCCTGGCGGTTTCAGCGGTCGGCGGAGCCATCGCCAAACCCAGCTATTTTGCTTGGGCGGACAATAACATTGCGGCGATTTACGCGCCGGCAAGCGCGCAGGGGCAGATTCTCAGCGGCCTAACGGCTGCACCGGCGGCCGGCGCGCCGATCGACTTGGCCGGCCTTCCGGGACCCGTGACGGCCCTGGCTTTCGACGGACAGCGCCTGATTCTGGCGGTGACATCTAGCGAATCGGGCGGCATTTACCTGGCTAGCGTGGCGGCGGGTACCGAGCGGATCGCGGTGGCCGCCAACCCGTCGGCACTGACGGTGGCGGGGAGCAGCCTGTATTTCGCCGATAGCCAGGCGCAGCAGATCTTCCAGGTGCAGAATTACGCCCGCACGCCATCCGTGGTGCCGTTTGCAAACGACAGCGGCATCGCTTCGCCTTCAGGGTTGCAGATCTCGGCCGACGGGCGGCGGCTATACGTGGCCAACGCCGGCAGCCGTAAATTGGCGGTCTACGACATCGCATCGCGCTCGCCCGAGCAGACCGTGGACCTAAGCTTCACGCCTACGCGTCTCGATCGGTTTGGCGATTCGTCCGTGTTCCTGATGAACGGGATTGGACAGGGACCTTTTTATGTAGCGCGCGATGGCGGTGCGGGGAAGGCAGCGGTTTACTTCGTGCCGGCTCAGCCGGGCAAGCCGCGCCGGCCCAGGGATCCCATCCGGCCGATGTAAAGCGGGTTCCGGAGAAAGCCCCGCCCGCCAGTGGCGCACGCTTTAAGCGTCGCTTTAAGCCTGCCGGCGGGACTCTTAAGTCCCGCTTCAGCGGGTTCTGGAGAAGCCATGCACGGCGTAGACGCCTGCCCCACTCAGAGGGCGGCCACCCGCCGCTGCACGAGCAGGAAATAGAACCCCACGGCGATCAACAACAGGCCGTTCACGGCCAGCACGTGAGGCGCGGTATATCTGGGCACCAGCCAACCGGTAGCCAGGCTGCCCAGCGGCATACCGCCGCGGAAGGCTACGTTGTAGACGCTCATCACGCGCCCCCGCATTTCGTTGGCGGTGATCAGTTGCACCAGCGAACTGATCATGGAGAAGACCCCCATCATGGCTGCGCCCGACACAAAAAGGAGCAGGCAACTCAATACGATCATCTTGGAGAGGGCGAACCCCGTAATGCCGCCGCCCAGCAGCAACAGCGTCAGAAGCGCGACTTGGCCTTTGTTCCGGACGTTGCCAAAGGCGGCCACAATCAGTGCGCCCGCCACCGAGCCGGCGCCCGAGCACGAGAGGAGGATGGTGAAGGTGGTCGGTCCGCGATGAAACACGTCTTTGGCGAAGACCGGCAGAAAGGTGAGGACAGGAATGGCGAGCGCGGTCATCAAAAACGCCAGCGCGATCAGCCCCACCATGGCGCCCTGCTTGCGCACGAATCCGATACCCTGTTTCACCCCGGTCAAAATGGATTCGCCCGTGGTCCGCGGCACGAATTTGACCGTCAGCATGAGCAGGGAGACGATTACCGCGACGAAAGACAGGCCGTTGAGACCGAAACACCAGGCCGCGCCCAAGCCGGTGAGCGCCAGGCCGCCCAGCATAGGACCGATGACACGCGCCAGGTTGAACTGGATGGAATTGAGCGCGATGGCGTTCGGCAAGTCTTCTTTTTCGACGAGCATGGGCACGAGGGCCTGGTAGGCGGGCCCTCCAAAGGACTGCGCGCAGCCCACCACGAAAGACAGGCCGAGGATGTGCCAGACCTTGACGACTTTAAACGCGATCAGAACGGTCAGCAGGAACGCGCAGGTCATCTGCACGTATTGGGATCCCAGCAGCACGCGGCGGCGGTCGATGCGGTCGGCGATCACGCCCCCGATCAGCGAGAACAGCAGGATCGGGATTTGTCCCAGGAAGCCGTCGACACCCAGAAGAAATGCGGATCCCGAGATCGAAAGCACCAGCCAGCTCTGGGCCACGACCTGCATCCATGTGCCGATCGACGACGTGCAAGCGCCGAACCATAGCAAGCGGAATTCACGATAATGAAAAGCCTTGAAGACCCGGCGCAGCACAATTTTAGGGGAGCGGCCTTTCCCTCTGAATCAGATGCAGGATGTTGCCGTCGCGATCCGCGAAAAACAAAAGCCGGTTGCCCTGTTTGTTCATCGGCTCGCCCAGGAATTGGATGCCGGCGGCCTGGAGGCGCGCATGCGCGGCATCGAAATCGTCGACGTCGATGGCCAGGTGGCGGATGCCTGGATCGTCGAATTGGGGCGGCGCCAGCGGGCCCTTGCCGGGAATGATCTCCAACATCGTGCCATTCGACGCGCGTACGAAGTAGTTGCCGGCGTACTCGTAGTTGATGACGAACTCGAGATGCGCGGCGTACCATTCAGCCAGCGCGCGGGGATCGGGTGAGGCGATTGCGGTGTGCTCCACTCCTCTAAACATACGGCGATTGTAGCAGGATTGGAATTAGCTCCTGGCTTTGGCTTTCTTCAGATCGTTCTGCAACTGCTTCACTTCCTGGGGCATATCGCCGGCGTTCTTGACGTGCTCGGTTTCGCGCCGGCAGGTGACGTTATCGCCCGTGAGGAAGGCGATCTTAGCCAGGAAGTAGCACCTGTAACTATTTCCGTTGGGCGCGTCGTGAGCTTTCTTGGCTTCATCGAACGCGCCGGTCAGGTTGCCGAGCTGAAGCTGGGCGTAGGCCATCAGGATGCGCAGGGACGAGTTGTCGGGATTGGAATGCGTGAGCGCGGAAAGACGAGCCAGCGCGCCGGCGTGTTCACCCTCGCGGATCAGTTGCGCGGCTTCGTTGACGATCTTGCGGTCGGCGTCGTTCAGCAGCGTCAGGGCGCTGGCCAGGCGATCATACTGCAGTTGCAGAGAAGGCGGTTCGGGCGGTGGCGCGGCCGCTGCCAAGCAGGCGGTACAGACGAGGACCGCGCATAGGTTGCGCATACTGAGCATAATCTCTCGATGTTTAGTATACGCCAGGGGATGCAGATACGGAACTACCGGACCAGCCAGACGGCGCCATACGCCAGGCTGGAGCCAATCAGCGCACCTGCTACGACGTCACTCAAAAAATGCATTCCGAGCAGAATGCGCGAGAGCGCGATGCTCGCGGCGCAGAATAGCAAGCCAGGCAGCAAGGCCGGATAGAAAGCCGAAAGCGAAAGCGCCACCGCGAAGGCGGTAATGGTGTGGCCGGAGGGGAACGAGAAACGATCGGGGGGCAAGAGCGTGGCCCAGCAGTGCGGCTCGATGGCGCAGGGCCGGTTGCGGTTAGTACGTTTCTTCAGGAAAAGGAATGCTGCGATACCCAGGCCCGCCGCAATCGCCGCGGCGCCCACGGCTGCGACGCGCGAGGCACCGCCGAAAAGCAGGATCACGATACCCATGGCATACCACAGCCAGCCATCGCCGCCGCGCGTGGCGCAGATCATCCATACGCGGATCCAGCGCGGTGCGGGCCAACGATGCACGCGGTGCATGAGGCTGTAATCCCGAGCCGTGATGAACTCTAACACCATCCCACCCTAATTTATAGTCCCATAATCCTACAAGAGCATGACATTTAGGCAAAAGCTTGGTGAAATCGTAAGGTATGAAAAAGCTCGATTTCATTTACTTCGATGCGGGTGGCGGGCATCGCAGCGCGGCTATGGCATTGCAGCAGGTGATAGCCGAGCAGGGCCGGCCGTGGGAAATCCGCATGGTAAACCTGCAGGAACAACTGGACAACCTGGATATCTTTCGCCGGATCACGGGCATCCGGCTGCAAGACTATTACAACCTGATGCTAAAGAAAGGCTGGACGTTAGGATCGGGCGAGTTACTTAAGGGATTACATGTTGTGATTCGTTTGTTTCAGTCCCGCCTGGTGCGTTTGTTACGGGATTTCTGGCGCGAGGGTCGGCCGGATATGGTGGTATCGTTGATCCCGAATTTCAACCGGGCTTTGAAATTAAGCCTGGAGGCGGCGCTGCCAGGCACGCCGCTGGTGACCATCCTGACGGATATCGCGGACTATCCGCCGCACTTCTGGATCGAGCGGCAGGAGCAGTATTTCATCTGCGGGTCGGACCGCGCAGTGGCGCAGGCGCGCGAATTAGGGCACGCGGATCGCTTCATTTTTCGCGCGCCGGGCATGATTCTGAACCCGCGCTTCTACGAACCCGTGGAGGCCGATCGCGGCGCGCAGCGGCAACGTCTGGGATTGAATCCCGGCTGGCCGACGGGATTGGTGTTATTCGGGGGGGAAGGCTCGGTTGCGATGCTCGAAATCGCGCATCGCCTGGAAGCCGCGGCGCGGCCGTTGCAATTGATTCTGATCTGCGGCCGCAATCAGAAACTGGCGGCGAAGTTGCGCGCGATGCCCTCGCGCATTCCGATATTTGTGGAAGGCTTCACCCGCGAAGTGCCTTATTACATGCATCTCTCGGATTTCTTCATCGGCAAGCCGGGGCCAGGCAGTATCAGCGAGGCCATCGCCATGAAGTTGCCGGTCATCGTGGAGCGAAATGCCTGGAACCTGCCGCAAGAACGGTATAACTGCGAGTGGGTGCGGGAGCAGGCGGTGGGCATGGTTTTGCGCAATTTCCGCGCGATCGGAGCGGCCGTAGACGAGTTGCTGGAGCCAGCCACTTACGCGCGGATGCGGGCTAATGCCGCCGCGCAGTCGAACCGGGCGGTGTTTGAGATTCCGGATATGTTGGAGTCGATCATGGCACGAAACCGCGGGCCGGAGTTGACCGGGTTATCATAAGTCTCGGTGTCTTTATGATTACGCGAGTGCGCGCGCGGGATTTCAAGAGTCAATTCGTGTACGAGGTGTGTAATGGACCCCAAAATTTGGACACGAAAAAGGCCTTTGCTTAGATGGTCGGCGGCATTGAAAATGGAGGAGAGACAATGCCACGAACGCGTAAGAATCACCCACCCAGCCTGAAGGCCA
>JBEKIM010000062.1:0-21612 GCA_050011755.1 Bryobacteraceae bacterium
CGCGATCTGCGCCCAGGGCCATTCGCACACCGATCTCATTGCGCCGTCGCGCCACCATATAAGCGATCACGCCATAGAGGCCCATCGTGGCAAGCAGTCCCGCCAGCAGTCCGAAGGCGCCCAACAATGTCGCCATCAGGCGCTCGCGCATCAGTGAATCGTGCAGTTGGCCGGCTAGTGCGTGGAACTCAATCCAGATTCCGGGGTTGACCTCAGCGACCGCGGCTTTGACGGCAGTCATCACCTCGCCCATCGGCGCCTTCGTACGGACCACGAACGTAGCTCTACCCGCCCCGAGTTCGTCATCCTGCGCCATCGGCAAGAAACAGATGGGCGTGAAATCTTCCCGCAACTCGTAGTATTTCGTGTTCTTCACCAGTCCAACGATCTGGTATGCCGGATCGGGATCGCCGGGCAGCACCCGAAGGCGGAACGCCCGGCCCACAGGGTTGCTCCGGCCAAAAAAGCTGCGGGCAAACGCCTCGTTAACGATGGCTACTTTCGGCGAGGAGAGCGTGTCGTGGTCGTCGAAATCACGCCCGCCGATTAGGGGCGTCCCCATGGTACGGAAGTAGGCGGGGCCGATCAGGTTGAAATGCGAAACGTGGCTTGACTCCGTCGCCGCTGCTCCCTCCGGAATTACCGTATCATCCACACCGCCACCGCCTACGGGTGTGAGCAGCACTTGAGCTGCCGATAGGACGCTGGGCCGCGCAGTCAAGTGCTGGAGCAGTTCGCGGTACATTACCGGACGGCGTTCCTTCGTGTACCCCGCTTGACGGAGGTCCAAGTTGATCGCCAACACGCCTTCCGGCCGGAAGCCGGCATCCACGACCGACAGGTTGTGAAGACTGCGCACGAAAAGCAGTGCGCCGACCAATAGCACGAGCGATAAGGCGATCTGTGTCGCAGCCAGACCGCGCCGCAGCCCAAAGCGTCCTCGCCCTGCTGTGGTCCCGCGACCGCCTGCCCGCATCGCCGCGGCGGGCGTCATTTGGGTTGCACGTAACGCCGGCGCCAAGCCAAACAGAACGCAGGTGGACACCGCCAGGACCGCGGTAAAGGCCAGCACTCGCATATCGACCCAGAGGCCAACAAAGAGCGGATTGTCAGGCGTGCTGAGAAACGCAACGAGCGCGCGGCTAAGCTCTTGTGCCAACGCCACGCCGAGCGCCGAGCCGGTCAGCGCGAGTAGGAGGCTTTCTACCAGGAGCTGGCGGACCAATCTCGCTCGTGAAGCGCCAATGGCAAGTCGAACCGCCACTTCCCGCTCGCGCACGCTGGCACGAGCCAACAGCAGGTTGGCAAGGTTGGCGCAGGCAATCAGCAGCACTAGGCCCGTGGTCGCAAGCAGAAGCCATAGCTGTGTCTCATATTCGTGGCGCAGGTCGGAAATGCCCGTGCCACCCTCGGTCGCCTGGAGTCTATTCGCGAGGTAGCGCTTGGCGACATCGGGCTGAAAATCGGACGGCAGCGTCCCCTGCATGATGCCAGGAGACAAGGCCCGCAGATGGGCGGTGGCCCTGCGCGGCGTCCAGTCGGGTTTTAAGCGTCCCATCATGGACAACCACCAGGCGCGGCGAACCGCAATGCGTCCTTTGCCGTCCTCAGACAGTAGACGGTCCGCACACAACGGAATGGCCACATCGTAGCGGTTGCCCACTTCAACACCAAAAAAGCTGGGGGGTGTCACGCCGACTATCGGGAACGCGTGGCCGTCAAGGTTTACCGTGCGTCCCAGAACGCCGCTATCACCGGCGAACTCGCGTTGCCAGAACGCATAACTGATCACTGCGCCCAGGTTGCTGCACGCCGCATGGTCATCGGCGGCGCTAAACGTTCGGCCTAACAGCGGATGCACGCCGAGGTGACGGAAAAACTCACCGCTGACGTAGAGGCCCTCGGCGTACTGAGCCTGGCCACCCGAGGCCAGGTTAAACCGCGCCGCGCTCCATGCCAGCACGCCAGTAAAGGACTGCTGCTGTGCCCGGATCTGTTCCCATAGCGCGTAGGTGAGCTCCGAACTGCGTGTGGAGTACCAACCGGATCGTTCGGAGCCAGGGGCCAAGTCGATGGAAAGTAGCTCCCAAGGTTTCCCTACCGGCAATGTCCTGAGGCGCACGGCGTCAACAAGCTGGAAGATTGCTGTGTTAGCGCCAATGCCCATCGCGAGCGACATCACGGCTATCAGCGCAAAGCCGGGACTCTGCCGCAACTGACGCAGGCCATAGCGTACATCCTGCACGAACGATTCCAGCCAGTTCACTCGTCCACCTCCTATTTTTTCTCCGGTTCTTGGCCGCAAAGGGGGCGACCCGCGGGGCAAGCATTAATTAATACTGACAAGATCAAGAACGGTTACAGGAAAGATGTTGGAACTTGCGCGAACAAGGCACGATTCGCGGTTGGGCGGTCCGCAGCCATGTTCTCCCTAAGCGATATCGGAAACTGAGTGATTGCAGCCTGGTTCCCATTCTCTAGACCTGCCCAATCACCAGGCTCTCGCGGGCGGCTTCTACGACCGTCTTGGCCACTTCATCCAAAGGGATGGCCCCCGTGAGACGATGCTAAGGCCGCCAAGGAATCTCCGCGGGATGATCCGGCGGCCTCAGCGAAATAACGTGGCGGCCATTACGCCGGGCCGTCCACTGGTGCCTTGAAGGATTCAATCGCCATCTACTATGCTATATAGTGGACCGATCGAATCAACCAGTTGATAAAAATGAGAGAAATTCAAGCTTCAGAAGCGAAGGTTCATCTTCCCGAACTCCTCAATGATGTGGAACGGGGCGAAACACTGATCATCACCCGCCACGGGCGCCGGATCGCCCGGATTGTGCCCGAGGTGGACCGGCATCAGGAAGAAATCGATAAAGCTCTGGCTGGCATCCGGGACCTTCGCCAACGTACCGGCAGAATTACCTTTCAGGAACTGTTGTCGGCCCGCGACGAAGGACGCAAGTTCTGATGGCTTTCGTACTCGATGCATCTGTAACCGCGTGCTGGGCTTTTCAGGACGAAGACCACCCGGATGCACATCTGGCTTTCCAGCAAATGCGCACCACCGAGGCTGTCGTGCCCAGTTTGTGGTGGTTTGAGCTGCGCAATATCTTGGTTGTGAATGAACGGCGCCGACGCATCACGGAACCCGACACGGCTGCCTTTCTGCTTCACCTTGCGCGGCTTCGCGTGCGCATTGACCGACTCCCGGACGAACATGCGGTCTTGCGCCTGGCTCGAATCCACCGGCTCTCGGTATACGATTCCGCTTATCTGGAGTTGGCGCAACGGGAGGGCTTACCTCTTGCGACGCTTGACGGCGACCTGCGAAGGGTAGCGGCTAGCGAAGGGGTGGCCCTTCTTTCCGGATGACAACCTTGAGGTCGCCAAGAGATCTCCGTTATGAAATTGAAGGGTTTTGACACTAAATGACACTAACCTTGGCCGCAGGGCGCTGTAAGTCATTGAAAAATGGTGGGCGGTCGCGGGCTCGAACCGCGGACCTCCTGCTTGTAAGGCAGGCGCTCTAACCGACTGAGCTAACCGCCCAAAACGGGGCTCTTTATTATCCTAACAAAAACCGCAATCGGGGCCGCGCCTTGAAGACCGCCCCCAAACCCGTTAGAGTCCTTCCGTCTCAGCTACAATCAAAGTAGTGTCCCCAGAGGTATCCAGCGTCACCGAAGTGCCACCCGTGTCCCCGCCCCCCGACCGCATCGAGCAGTTGTTCCAGGAACTGGAAGTCAAGATCCGCGAATACCGCCCGCGCGACGACCTGGCCCCCGTCGAGAAGGCGTTTCGCACGGCCACCGAACTGCACAAAGGACAATTGCGCCAGTCCGGCGAGCCCTACATGGTGCATCCGCTGATGGTGGCGCATATCCTGGCCGGCATGCGCATGGACCTGGTGACCATCGAAACCGGCCTGCTCCATGACTTGGTCGAAGATACCCGCATGACCCCCGACGAAATCCGCAAGGGTTTCGGCGACGAGGTGGCTCGCTGCGTGGACGGCGTCACCAAACTCAGCAAGCTGGACATCTTCAATGCCGAGGAGCGCCAGGCCGAGAGTTTCCGCAAAATGCTGCTGGCCATGGTGGACGATATCCGGGTCATCATCGTGAAGTTGGCCGATCGCCTGCACAACATGCGCACACTCGGCTACTTGAGCGCCGAGCGGCGCGCGCACGTGGCCACGGAAACCATCGAGATTTACGCGCCCATCGCGCACCGCCTGGGAATGGGCAAGGTGCGCGGCGAACTGGAAGACCTGGCCTTCCGCCACCTGGACCCGGAAGCCTTTGAAGAGATCGTCCAGACCATCGAATCGAAACGCCACTCCAACGAAGAATTCCTGAACGAGATCCGCACTACCGTGGAAAGCGAACTGCGCCGCGAAGGCATTCCCGCGCGCGTGGAAGGCCGCTTGAAGCGCCCCTATTCCGTCTATCAGAAACTCAAGCGCCAGAAGATCGCGATCGACCAGGTGTACGACCTGATGGCGCTGCGCATCGTCACAGATTCGGTAAAGAACTGCTACGCCGCGCTGGGGGTGATCCACAACGAGTGGCGCCCCATCCCGGGGCGCATCAAGGACTTCATCGCTATCCCGCGCCCCAATCTCTACCAGTCGCTGCACACGTCCGTGGTCGGCCCGCACGGCCAGCATTTCGAAGTGCAGATCCGGACCGAGGAGATGCATCGCATCGCCGAAGAAGGCATCGCGGCGCACTGGAAATATAAGGAAGGCAAGAAAGGTCCCGCGCCGGACGATCAGCGCATCGCGTGGCTGCGCCACCTGGTGGAGTGGCAGCGCGACATGCAGGATCCGGGCGAGTTTATGTCCACCCTGAAGGTGGACCTTTACCCCGAGGAAGTCTACACTTTCACGCCGCGCGGCAAGGTGATCGTGCTGCCCCGCGATGCGACGCCCATCGATTTCGCCTACGCGATTCACTCCGACGTCGGCCAGACTTGCGTGGGGGCCAAAGTGAACGGCCGCATCGTGCCGCTGCGCTATGCGCTGCGCAACGGCGACATTGTCGAGATCATGACGCAGGCGGGCCACCTTCCCAGCAAGGACTGGCTGACGCTGGTGAAGACGGCGCGCGCCCGCAACAAGATCAAGCACGTCATCAACACCAGCGAGCGGATCAAAGCCATCGAGATCGGCGAGAAATACCTGGAGAAGGAAGCCCGCCGGCTGGGCGTGCAACTGGGCAAAGTATCGAAGAGCAGCCTCGAAAACGTGGCGGGCGACTACGGCTACGGCAAGATCGAAGACTTGCATGCCGCCCTGGGCTACGGCAAGTATTCCGCGCGCCAGGTGCTGCAGAAACTGGCTCCCGGGCAGGTGCTGCCGGAGCCGGCCGAGGTGTCCAAGGCGCCCGCGCCGCAGCCGGAAACCGCTCCGCCCACGCCGGGCATGCCGCGCGGTCCGGACGGCGATGCCGTGATTCGCGTGAAGGGCATGGACGATCTGCTGGTCTATCGCGCCAAGTGCTGCAACCCCATCCGCGGCGAAGGCATCGTCGGCTATGTCACGCGCGGCAAGGGCGTGGCCGTACATTCGAAGGTCTGCAGCAACGTGCAAAACCTGATGTACGACGTGGAGCGCAAAATCGAAGTGGAATGGGCGCGCAGCGCCTCGGACGCATTCCCGGTGAAGATCGTGATCCAGACCGACGACCGTCCCGGCATGCTGGCGCAACTGACTTCCCTGCTTTCCGAAGAAAACACGAACATCCGCAGCCTGGAAGCCAAGACCGAGACGGAGGCCGACGGCGCCATGGTGGAGATGACCCTCGACGTGCGCGACAAAAAACACCTGGAGAAACTACTGGGCGCCATGCGCCGCATCTCGGGCGTGCGCGATGTGGAGCGCATCCAGAATTGACATGACCATCGTCTCAGACCCCGAACACATCGCCATTTCGAAATCGAAGGGCATAAAAATCGACTGGAAAGACCGGCACACCAGCGAATACGGCATCACGTATCTGCGCGATAAGTGCCCCTGCGCGACATGCACGGGAGCCCACGGCACGCCGCCCCGCCAACCAGAAGCGGCGGCCGGCCCGGCTTCGCCGTTCCAGATGTATAAGCCCACGCTAAAAATGTTGAGCGTGGAGCAGGTGGGTAACTATGCCATCCGCATCAACTGGAGCGACGGCCACTCGACGGGCATTTACTCCTGGGAGCACCTGCGCCAGATCTGCCCGTGCCCCGAATGCCGGGCCGCCTGAACGGCTGAGGCCAAGATCCGGACTCGCCACACCTTCCTCTTCGTGGGCTTCAGCCGGCAAGCGGGAGGCCTGCTAAGATCGTTCCTGACCGGATCGCGCTTCTATGCCGGCAAGTTGGACAAAGACTCCGGGCACGATTGCAGCCATTCCGGCGATCTCCCGTTTCGCTCTCTGCATGTGCCGGCATTGGTGTTTCACTCGATTACCACGGAGAGCATCAAACATCTGCACAGGAAGCCGGACAACTACGATGGCTACCTCGATGTTACGCTCGACGTGCGTGCCAGGCGGGGAAATGAGTCCCTGCCGCCCACGCTGCAGCGGACCCCCGAATAGGATCTACGAAAGCCCGATTCCATCATGAACTGGACCCGGCGCGAATTCGCAAAACTGGCCCCGGCCGTACTGACCGCCGGCGCTCTCCAACGCTCTCCGGCTCAACCTGCCGTACCGCGGACGGTGCTATGGTTCAGTAAACCCGCGGACAAATGGACCGAGGCGCTGCCCATCGGAAACGGAAGGCTGGGCGCCATGGTATTCGGCGGGGCGCCCGTCGAGCGCCTGCAGCTCAACGAAGATTCGCTGTGGTCCGGCGCCCCGCGGGATTGGAACAACGCCGCGGCCAGGCAGCATCTTCCCGAGGTCCGGCGCATGGTGCTCGAACAGGCCGATTATGTCGCCGCGGACCGCGTCTGCCACCAGATGCAGGGTCCCTACAACGAGTCGTACCTGGTGCTCGGAAACCTCCATATCCACGTGGAGCATCCCGCGGAAATCGAACAGTATCGCCGCGAGCTGGATCTGGATACCGCGCTGGCCCGCGTCAACTACCGCGCCGGTTCCGCGGTTTATTCCCGGGAAACGTTCGCCTCCGCGCCGGACCAGGCGATCGTGCTCCGGCTGAGCACCACGGCGCCCGGTGGCATGCGGCTGGCTCTGTCGCTCGATAGCCCGCTGCATGCGACGGCACAAGCGGCCGCAGACGGTACGCTGCGCCTTACCGGCAGGGCCCCTTCGCATGTCGACCCCGACTATGTCCGCTCCGCCGATCCCGTTCTCTACGACGATGCCGAAGGCAAAGGCATGCGTTTTGAAGCGTCCCTTCAGGCCGTGGCGGAAGGCGGCCTTGTGCGGCCGGACGGCGACTCGCTGCACATCGAGGGCGCCCGCACGGTCACGTTGTTTATCGCCGCGGCCACCGGCTACCGGGGCTACGATCGCGACCCCACCGGGTCCGCCGCCGAAATCGCGGCTGCGTGCAGGAGCCGTTTGGATGCGGCCCGGCAGAAGTCCTACGAGTCCCTGCGCGCGGCGCATATCGCCGACCACCAGAAACTGTTCCGGCGCGTCTCCCTGACCCTGCCGCGGAACGAGAACGCGCATCTACCCACCGATGAGCGCTTGGGTTCGTTTGGCGAAAACCCGGATCCCGACCTGGCGGCTCTCTATTTCCAGTACGGCCGCTATCTGCTGATCGCCAGTTCCCGCCCCGGCACCCAGCCCGCCAATCTGCAAGGCATCTGGAACGAACTCGTCCGCCCGCCGTGGAGTTCCAATTGGACCGCCAACATCAATGTCCAGATGAACTACTGGCCGGCGGAGACCTGCAACCTCGCCGAATTGCATGCGCCCCTCTTTGAGTTGATCGCGGGCCTTAGCAGGAATGGGGCGAAGACGGCCGAAGTGAATTACGGATGCCATGGCTGGGTTTCTCACCATAACGTGGACATCTGGCGGCAATCGGCGCCGGTGGGCAACTTTGGCCAGGGCTCGCCCACCTGGGCCAACTGGCCGATGAGCGGGCCGTGGTTCTGCGCGCACCTATGGGAGCATTACGCCTTCTCGGGCGACATTGAGTTTCTCCGCGCGAAAGCCTATCCGCCGATGAAATCCTGCGCGGAGTTCTGCCTGGACTGGCTGATCGAACGCAAGGATGGGCGGCTGACCACGTGCCCCTCCGAATCGACCGAAAACAATTTCATCGCGCCGGACGGCCGGACCGCGGAGACCAGCGATGGCTGCACCATGGATATGGCGCTTATCGGCGAGTTGTTCGCGCACTGCATGGAGGCGGCTCGAATCCTCGCCGTGGACGCCGATTTCTCAGCGAAGCTCCAGCGCGCACGCGCGCGCCTGATCCCCTACCAGATCGGAAAGCACGGCCAGCTTCAGGAGTGGTCGCACGACTTCGAGGAGGAGACTCCGGGCCAGCGCCACATGTCCCACATGTATCCGCTGTATCCCGGCAATGAATTCACGGCGCGCCGCAATCGCCAGTTCTGGCAGGCAGCGCGCGTCTCCCTGGAGCGGCGGCTGGCTGCGGGCGGCGCTTATACGGGCTGGAGCCGGGCCTGGGCCATCAACTTCTGGGCCCGTCTCCTGGATGGTGAGATGGCCTGGGAATCCCTGTGCAAGCTGATCGAGCACAGCACCGGCCCCAATCTGTTCGACACGCATCCGGCCGGCAGCACCTGGATCTTCCAGATCGACGGCAACTTCGGGGGCGCGGCGGCCGTGGCCGAAATGCTGCTGCAGAGCCACGATGGCGGAATCGATTTCCTGCCGGCCCTGCCGCGCGCATGGTCCTCGGGGAGTGTCGCCGGATTGCGGGCACGGGGCGGTTTGACGGTCGATATCGAATGGTCCGGGGGACAGCCGATCGAGGCCACGCTGCGCCCGGCTTTGTTCGGTGAACATGTCCTGCGCCCCGCGCCGGGCTCCCGCATCCGTGAAATCCACGAAGGCGAAAGCCCGCTGGCGCTGAATGCGGACGCGGACGGCTCGGTTCGCGCGCGCCTGGAGCCTGGGCGGGTATACCGCCTGAAGTTCACTTAACGGGTATTGTGTTGCATGATTTGAATATGAGCTCCGACGATCGCCGCAGCCTGTTCCAGGCATTGGTAGGGGATGGCAGGCCGCTGCTGGCCCTGACCGGCATCGCTCTGTTTGCCAGCGGCGGGTTCGCCATCCTGCAATCGCTGACCGGGCACCTGCTGCCGCACGATTCGCACGCCCTCGGGATGGATGCCGAGGGACTGAGCCGGGCCGCGAACCCGCGCTTAGCCATGTTCATGTTCCACGACCGCGTGGCATTCGGGGGCACCCTCCTCGCGATCGGGACGGCGTACTGGTGGTTGTCGGAGTTCCCGCTTCGCGCCAGGCAGGCATGGGCGTGGTGGGCTTTCGCGGTATCCGGATTTACCGGATTCGCAAGCTTCCTGGCGTACCTTGGCTACGGGTATCTGGATACGTGGCACGCGGTGGCGACCGTGATTCTTTTCCCCGTCTTTGTGGCTGGACTCTGGCGATCCCGCGGGTTGATCGCGGACCGGCTCCAGATCGCCCAGGCATGGCGAACGGAGTTGCCCAAGGAGGCCGGATTGGCCCGGCGCGGCCGCCAGATTCTGCAGGCATGCGGCGCGGGACTGGTGCTGGCAGGCGCCACCATCGTGGGCGTGGGTATGACCACAGTGTTTGTGCCACAAGACCTTCAGTTCATGGATATGACCCGGAAACAAATCGCGGCCATCTCACCGATGCTGATTCCGGTAATTGCGCACGACCGCGCCGGCTTTGGCGGCGGACTTCTCTCGTGCGGGCTGCTGATCCTGATCATCACCCGCCACGCGCGGCTGACCCGCAGCTTTCTCGAGGTGATGGCGTTGATGGGAATCTTCGGATTCGGCGCGGCGTTGGGGGTGCATGGAGCGATCGGCTATCTCGACTTCACGCACCTGGCGCCGGCCTACGCCGGACTGCTGCTCTTCCTGGCGGGGTTCGCACTCTGTGCGGGCGCATACGGCTGGGCGGCGGGGGATTAAATTCTCATGCAAACCAATTTGCAGCCGTCGTCCCACTTCGCGGAGCGCAGTTTGGCGGCGCAGAGCATTGCGGGATGGGAGCGGCGGGGTAACCGCAATTGCGGTTACCATAACGATATGCTCTTTTCCGGAAGCCCGAGGGCGGGGGCAAGACGGTTGGCCGCGACCGAGGTGTGCTCATTCTAAACGCTGTTGATACTTCAAACGGGGCCTCTGAAGGCTGGGTCGCGCGGATTGAACGCGAACTCGGCGCCAATTGGACCGCCATGCGGAAGGCTCGCATCACGAGCGACGAAAAGCGCGAAAGCCTGCGGCGCGCGTTTGAAGGCAAGATTGCGGCTGATACGAGCCTTGTCGTATTCGGATCAATCGCTCGGGAAGAGATGACTTCGGTCAGCGATGCCGATTGGATCCTCCTGGTGGATGGTCAAGCGCAGCCGGAACACAGCGAGCAACGGCACGCAATTGCTTCAGAGCTAGTGAAACTCGGATTTCCCGAGCCAGGGCGCTCCGGAGTGTTTGGCTGCATGATTGGAAGTCACGATATTGTCCACGAGATCGGCGGAGAAGACGACACCAACTCAAACACCACGAGAAGGGTGCTTTTGCTTCTCGAATCCCTGCCCGTTGGAAACCGTGAGGCATACGATCGCGTTCGCCGCCAGATTCTAAAACGCTACCTGCAAGACGATCGCGGCCTGACTCGAAGCAGCAGCGCAGTCAGGGTCCCGCGCTTCCTGCTCAACGACCTGACCCGTTACTGGCGAACTGTAACGGTCGATTTCGTTTTACAAGCAGCGAGCGGATGCGGGCGACAAATGGGCTCTCCGCAACGCCAAACTCCGCATGTCTCGAAAACTGGTGTTCGCATCTGGCCTGCTTCGTTGCTTCTTTTGCCAATTGGCTCCCGATGCCGCTATGGCTCGCGAATACCTAACATCCCCGAGACATGACATTTCTCGACTACTGACCTATATGGAAGGCGAACTGTCCCAGACTCCACTCGAACTGCTGGCCAGAGCGGCGTTGAGGCCTTCAATCGGTAGAGATACGCGGCGAGACCTGTTTGATAGCTACAATCGCTTCTTGGGCATCCTAGATGACCAGGAAAAGAGAGACGCTCTTAAGCGGATGACTGAGGCCGAGATGGCAACATCCGGGGTCTGGAATGAGATCCGCGGCATAAGCCACGCATTCCATTCCGGCCTGAAAGCAGTGTTTTTCGGAGACGACGAAGAGCTTCGCAAGCTGACAATCGATTACGGAGTTTTCTAGTGAAGCGAATCGGATTTTCAACCGGAGCCATCGCTAAGGGAGATTTTCAAACAGCGCTGGCGCGCCTTCGGTTTTTCGGCGTTTCCGTTGTGGAGCTTTCCGCCCTTCGGCTTGAGGAACTCGATCTCCTAATAGACTCGCTTCCCGGTCTCAACCTCCACGCTTTCGAGTTCGTTTCCCTACACGCACCAAGCAGTTTTTCTGCCGTTCATGAGCGCCACGTTCTAGACCGGCTCCGCGGCGTGGTGGACCAAGGCATACCGGTTGTTGTGCATCCCGACGTAATTTCAACGCCGCGGGCCTGGAGGGTCATGGGGTCGATGCTGATCATTGAAAACATGGACAAGCGAAAGTCCGTCGGCCGGACAGCCCAGGACCTTGTATGTTTATTCTCGCAGTTTCCCGACGCGGGGTTTTGTTTTGACATAGGGCACGCCAGGCAAGTAGACCCCACCATGACCGAAGCCCAACTGATTCTGGAACGCTTCAGCAACCGTCTGCGTGAAGTTCACATGAGCGAAGTGAACACGAGCAGCCGGCACGATCCGTTATCCGTTTACGCCATCTCTGCGTTTCGATCGGTTGCGTCGCTAATCCCGGACTCAGTTCCCGTCGTTCTCGAGACTCTAATCGATCAAGGCCAGAGTGATATCCTTACCGAGATAGACAGAGCGCAGGCGGCACTCGACCCGGCGTGGCTGCCGGTCGCCAGATAGCTCTTCAGCGGCTTAAATTACTGATTAAAATACGGTTATATGGGGCGGCTTGTGGGATTCGAACCCACGACTTTCGGAACCACAATCCGACGCTCTACCGACTGAGCTAAAGCCGCCGTAGGCAGGACCCTTCCAGTTTACCAAAACGGCGCCCTCACGGATCGCGGGAATAAACTCCCACTCCGCCGCCTTATGCCACTATAGGAGTATTGTTTTCGAAACGCCCGCGAACTGACGAATTCGAAAGAGCCGCCTTGCCGCACCTGAACGAGTTGTACCGCACCGCGGCCCGGCTGCTCGGAGACGGCGCGAAAGCCGAGGATGCCGTGCAGGAAACCTACTTACAGGCCTGGAAATCGTTTGGCCGCTTCGAGCCCGGAACCAATTGCCGGGCTTGGCTCTTCAAAATCCTGGTCAACACCATCCATCACCACCGCCGCAGTTGGTTCAACCTTCGCCGGGTTCCGGATAGCGCGGAAATCCTGGACCAAACCGCCGCCGCGCCGCCGCCCGTTCCCGAGCGTCTGGCGCAAGACGAGATCCTGCGCGCGCTGGATCGCCTGCCGGCCGATTACCGGGCCGCTGTTCTGCTGGCGGACGTGCAGGAGTTCTCCTACAAGGAAATCGCCGGATTGCTGGACGTGCCCATCGGAACGGTGATGAGCCGCCTGAGCCGCGGCCGGAAGCTGCTGCGCGAGCAGCTAAGCGAACTCGCGCGGTCCTACGGCATCGGCCAGGAGGGCGGCCGATGAACCCGTCCCCGTGCGATCAGGCGCGCGCGCAACTGGATGCGTATCTCAGCCGTGAGTTGCCGGAGGATACCGGCCGGGAGGCGGCGCGCCATCTGGAGACCTGCCCGGAGTGCGCGGCGGAACTCCGGACGCGCGCGCGCATCCGCGCGGAATTGCGGGCCGCCGTGAAATCCGCGCCGGTGCCCGCGCGCCTGGATGCCCGGGTACGGCGGACCGTACGGGGCGAGGTGGCGCGCCCGCGCACCGGGCTGTGGGCAGTCGCCGCCGCGGCGGCGGTGATCCTTTGCGTAGTCCTGGTGGGCGTCTTGCGGGAACGGAGCAATCCGGAGCAAGCCATCCTGCGGAAGACATCCGGGCGCCTGGCGGCGGTGCTGAACGTGGGCCTGCGCGATCACCTGCAATGCGCGGTCTTCCGTAAGTATTCCAGACAGCCCGAGCCCGCTCGCCAGATGGCCACTGAACTGGGCCCGGAGTTCGCGGAACTGGTCCCCCTGGTGCAGGCCAAGCTGCCCGGCGATTTCCACCTCATCCAGGGCCACCACTGCAGCGCCGGCGGACGGCAGTACACGCACCTGATCCTGGCGGATGGCGGAAAAACCGTCTCCGTGATTCTCACGCACAGGGAGCCGGGCGAGCGGATGGGCGAAGGCATTCATCAGGCGGGCGTAGATCGTTTTCAGGTGGTGGCGTTCGAGAGCGGCGATTATCTGGCGTACGTAATCTCGGATCTGGACGCGCAGCGGAATCTGCAGTTGGCGGCTGATTTGGCGCCCACGCTGAGGGAATACCTGGCGGGCCGCGCGGGATAATTCCGTGGGTCCGGCTACGCCCCGCCGGCCACCCAAAGCCAGATCGCCGTGGGCGGCGTGAAGCGCGCGCCGAGCTTGGCATAGATGTTATGGACGGGCGTATTCATCACGCTGAAGCTGGCGAAACCTATGCGATGGCCTCGCGCCGCGTAGGCGGCCAAGCCCTTTTCATAGAGCAGGAACCCCGAGATCCGGGCCTGGCGGCGCGCGGCGGCCAAGGTCAGGTTCAAACCCGCGGCGGAGGGCTGTGATAGAAACCACCCCTGCACCTCTCCGTCGGCGAGAATCGCGAGGCAGCTTCCGGGGTGGTTCCGGATTAGCTGCCTGCCCCAATCCGCGTACCGGGCGTTGAGGCGATCCTGCGTCTGCCCCGGCAGATGGATATAACGTTCGTGTTCGAACGGCGCGAGATCGTCCCCGGAATAGGCGAATCCAGGCTCGTCCGCGAAGCTTACCGTCGATGCATCGCCGCAGCCGCTGTCGCCAACCGGCTTCAGTGCAATGCGGAACGCGATTTGCACGTCCACCAGAAAAAAACCGGCGCGCGCCAGGGCGGGAAGTGGCGGCGCGGCGGCGAAACCCGACTTGAATTCAACCCATCCATAGGGCGCCAGTGCCTGCTCCCGCTCATGGTCTGGCAACGCAAAGAAGCCGGCATCATCCACGATTCCGGCGGGCTCCCCCCACCAGCGCGAGTTGATCTCGTGCAGGCGGATCACAGTTGTACCTCGACCTCTTCGAAGCACTGGCGCCAGAAGCGCTGGCCATCCCAGAGAGGGCCGAAATGATGCATCCTGGCGACAGGGACGAACCGCTTAATTCGTGTCGTCGCGGCCAGGCGCAACCAGCGCGGGTCGGCCGGATCGACGAAAGCATGGCCGACTGTTTGGATGTTGGCCGGCAACTGGCAGGCCGCTTCGCCGGGGGTACCCGGACAGATGGGAAGAAACATGGGCGCGTCGATGGCTTCGAGGGTGAGATCTCCGACGCCGATCACCGCCTGCCGGCCGCCGGCCGCGGCTGCGTCCCAACCCATCGCCGCCGCCCACTGCAACGCCATGGTATTGCCGGACGCAATGTGCATCGGCGGCCGGGCGCGCCAAACATTCGGCCATAACCCGACCATCCGCGACCGCAACTCCATGGCCTGCTCGCGGCCGCCGTTTAACAGGACCACACGCCGCGGCGATGTGCATCCGGCCTGCCCATAGATGGCAAAAACTCGGATCAGGTTCGTTAGAACCTCGTCGGTATCGGCGCCTGTTTCGATCCAGGCCTGGGATTGCCGGTCTATAAAAGAGAAGCCGGTACCGCGCAAGGGTGGAGCGGCGCCGTGGATGGCAGCCGCGCTCGCGTCCGATCCGAAGACGATGCGGACATCGGCGTCGTCGATCAGTTTGCGCTGCCGAACGTCTCCGTGCGCGAAAGTCTCCAGGCTGACCTGCCGCTCCAGATATGCGTGCAGCGACCCTTCGCTCAGATGCTCACGGGCGAACGACAGGAAGACCCCGGTCAAATCCTGGCTGCGCGATCCACCCTTCAGCAGAATCCGGTTGCCCGTGAGGGCGAGGAGAATTAGCGTCAAGGGGCCCAGCAGACTGACGTTGTTGGGTAGCCAGACAGCCACTGCGCCCCGCGGGCGCGCCAGCCGCGATGGCCGGCCGCTATCCACCAGTTGCCCGAACGATTCGAGGAAAGGCGCCTCCAGATTCTCCGGTGCCAGGAAAGCCATCAGGTAGGCCCATTCGTCGCGGCTGAATTCCGCGGGAACGGTCCTGCGCATGGCGCCGCGGAGTCCGCTCCACTCCGCAATGATCTGCGGATGCGAAAACGGCAGCGCCAGCGCGGTGCAGCCGAATGCCGATTGGAAATAGCTCAGCGAGTCACACATTGGCGCAGCCCCGCAACCCGGCGTGCGGCATGCGTCCGAGCAACTCGAAGCGTTTTCCGGAACGGCCGCACGGGCACCCGCCGGATGCAATCCGGCCCATGTCTTCCGATAGCACCGAATGGTAGGGCGCACCATGCGCCAGCACGTTCATTAACTGGATCTGCCCCGGCTGGTCTTCGATGGCGCGCAGGGTATAAGGGTCGCGGACCAGCACTTCCGCCCAGACCGGCACGTGGCGCATGCCGTGCTCGCACAGCGGATAAATGACACCTACCTGCTCCACCATGCCGTAGTAGTCGACTACCCGGCTGTCAGGATGAAGATCCCGGGTGAGTGTATGGTCGAACTTCGGGCGCTCCACGCGCAGCGCTTCCAGCTTCTTCCAGCCGCCGCTGTGGACGAAATGAACCTTCTTGCCGCGGAGCAAAGTGAGGACGTTTTCCGGCATAGCGGCGGCACCCCATGCCTGCCATAGGATGGAACTGAACCCGTACACCAGGAAATCGTCCGCTGAGTCCAAAACCTCCGCCAGCAGATCCCATTTCATGCTGGCGGTATTATCGGCGTCGCTCAACAGGAAGTGGATGCCCGTCGCTAACGGGCTTAGGCTCATGGCCGCCGCCACGCGGGCGGAGAGAACTCCCCTCTGGCGGAGCGCGCGGGCATCGTCCAGCACCAGCAGGGGGCGCTTCCGATCGCCCACCATGTCGGTGAGGATCGCCAACGCGCTCCGCGCCTGCAGGCGTGAGCTCAGGCTATCCAGGACAATCCGGCTTGCCTCGGATCCACTGGTGGAGGATGACCGCAGCGTGCGCTCGTGGATCGAGCCTTCGGCACGGGTCCGAAACTCCAGGCGCTTGAAGAGATCGACGTGCAGGAAGGGCAGTTCCTCGGCAGTGGCTGCGCCTCTCCATTTGGGCCAGATGCGGGCGTACGTTTCGCAGCCGTCGAGATGGTGCCGCGTCAGGCGCTGCATTTCGGCCAGGAAAGCGCCGTGGTCGCGTGCGGAATACGGAGGGCGGTCGAGCAAATGGCTCATGCGGCCACCACCTGTGCGATCTCTTCGCGGTGCCTCGCCCGGATCAACGCCCCGTTGGTACGAGTGCAGGGATCCCGCAGAATCTTTGTCCAGTTGTCCTGAAGGAACGGGAGAGCGGCGGCAAAAGCCTCCGGTTCAAAGAGGCGCTGAAGGACGCACCACACCGCGTCCCGATCGATCGCATATCGGCTGGCCAGATCGGTCCACTTGGAGGAAGCCGCGCAGTTGAGATTCATCACCGGCAGTAGCAGGATCGCGCATAGCTTGGCGTGTCCCCATTCCTGCTCCGGATATCGCGCCCGCAGCGGATATTCCAACGCGTGCGCGATTCCATGGACCAATCCGACGGAGGATTTTGCTTGCATGGCGCACGCCCGGGCGCCGGCCTCGAACCAGCGCGAGTCGACGGCCAGCGGCAACTGCAGCATCTCGCCAATAAGAGCAGCCAATTGGCCGCGCAGGCTATCGGAAGCCAGCGGAGAAAGGAAGGCCTCGAGCGTATGGCACCAGGCGTCGCCACAGGCATGCCGCGCGCGTGCCGGCGAGATCGTGGAGAGCAACTCCGGCCAGTAGACTACGGCATCCGGCAGAAACTCGCCACCCACGCAGATCTCCTTGCCGGCCTCGCGGTTGAGCACCGCGATGGGCGAAGACTCCGCCCCGCTTCCCCAAATGGACGGGATCAGGATCAGATCCAGAGCGGGACGCCGCCGCGCGCGGAAGTGCTTGGCCTCGTCCATGAGCGTGCCCCCTCCGGCGACGACCAAGACCTCGGTTCCGGCAGGGATCTCGTCGAACGAGGAGACCATGGGAAAAGGCAGTTGCGCGGCCACGCGAGCCCGCACGCTGCCGCTCACCCGCAGGGCCGCCGTCTTGGGAATGGTCCGCAGCCAGGCGAGATCCCGGGTCCGCGGACTACTCATCGAACCGAATTCCCCTGGCCTCCAGGATTCTGACGATGTCGGGGATGCCCGTGATGCCCATGGCTTCGTCCTGCGTGAAGTGGTGGCCGAAAGTCTCTTGTATGCCGACGGCGAGAGAAACCACGCCCAGCGAATCCCAGGTTTCGATTTCTTCGCGCTTCAAGTCCAGGCGAAACTCCGCGGGATCGATCAGGAACACATCTACCGCCAAGTCTTTGAGTTTCTCTCGATTGGTCATCAGATTCGCTGGCGCCATAGTAGTGACCGATTCTCCATGCTCCGGACCGCCAGGCTGTCTACCTTTCCATTGGGCTGCAGCGGCAGGGCGGGAGCGCTCTCAATCCGTAGTGGCCAGTGGGTTCTGGGGTGGCTGGAGCGGAACACCTGCATCAGCCCCCGCAAGTTCTCACCCGTAGGCTCCGGAGACAAGACCAGCACATAGCCGTCTTCGCCGGCTCCGTCCTTTTCGCGATAGTAGCCGATCAGCCCCTGCCACTGGCGGTTAACGCTGGAAAGCACCTGCGGCAATGCGATCTTTTCCCCGTAGCGTTTGAAAACCTCGCCGGAACGGCCCAGCAGGTGCCAGTGTCCGTCACCGCCATCGCGAGCCAGGTCGCCGTTCGGAAGCCACTCGCCTGCTGCGACCGGGCGAAACCCCTGACCGTCCAACTGGGCGACGCAGCGGTATGGGCTGCGGAACAGGAGTTCGCCGGCCTCCCCGCTCTTGAGCTCAATGCCCGGCAGGGGACAGCCGATATCGGAAGCGGATTCCCCATCCCCGGCGCGGCGCACGGTCAGCCGGGGCAGAGCCTCCGCGCACCCGTAGTTATTGAAGACGGCGGCGTTCGGGAACATTTCCCGCAATGGGGAAAGCCGCTCTTGGGGGAATCTGCCGCCCGCGAAATGTAGGCGGACGACGCCGGGAAAACGTTCGCCACCGAACATGTTCCGGAGCAGGGCCGCCTGCGGGCCGACCAGGCAAAGCATCGCATCCCGGGCGCGCCGCAAGGCTTCGCGGAAAACTTCGGGCTTGGCGAAACCGGGTGTCAATACCAGCTTCCGCCGCATGACCTTCGACCATAACCACTGATTCACAAAGGCATAGCAGTAAGTGAGCGGCAGCGAGACGATGGTTTCTCTAACGGGTTCGCTATCCTGCGCGCGGTCGAGTACGCGCGCCAGTTCTTCGGAGTATTGCTTGCGCCCGACCACCAGTTTAGGAGAGCCTGTGCTGCCGGAAGTCAGCAGGCAGAAGTGGCCCTTTCGATAGGCCTGGGGAAGCTGCGGATTTGTACTGAGCCAGGACGCCGCGGCAGCGCTTTTCTCGTGGACGTAAGCGAATGTTCCGGGCGAATCCCACTGGCGTGTGAGTTCCGCCAGGCTCGTCTCCGCACTATGCTCGATCAATACTTCCACGCCACCGCCTCATCGGATTCATACTATCGCACGGGTCTGCGCCGGGCTCACGGCTCGAATTCCTGGATGGCACGAATCACTCGTGCCTGTTCCACTTCGGTCAGCCCGTTGTAAAACGGCAACCGCAAGAGGCGATTGCTCACGTCTTCTGTAACCGGGCACGCGTATGCCTCACCGCCCAGCCGCCGCCCCATTTCGGAAAGATGCAGCGGGAGGTAATGAAACACGCTCAGGATATTTCTCGATTTCAGGTGCTGGATCAGGCGGGCGCGGCTGCCTTCCGATGGCAACAGCAGATAGAACATGTGAAATGACTGCTGGCAATGCGCCGGGACCACGGGCATGTCTACTCCGTAACTGGCGGCCCAGTCTCTCAGACGCATGTTATAACGTTCCCAGACGTGCCGGCGCTGAGCTTGAATGCCATCGCGCGATTCCAACTGCGCATAGAGGATCGCCGCCAGGATATCCGAGGGAAGATAGCTTGAGCCGAGGCCCACCCACGTGTATTTATCGACCTGGCCGCGCACGAAGCGGCTGCGGTTCGTGCCCTTGTCGCGTATGATTTCCGACGCCTCGAAGTACCGGGCGTCGTTTATCACCAGCGCGCCGCCTTCGCCGCAGGTGAAGTTCTTGGTTTCGTGAAAACTCTGCGTCGCCAGGCAGCCGAACGTGCCGAGATTCCGGCCTTTGTATTTGCCCAGCAAGCCGTGGGCATTGTCTTCGACCACGGGCACGCCATGACGGCCGGCAATTTCGAGAATGGCATCCATCTCGCAGCCCACGCCGGCATAATGCACCGGCACGATAGCTTTGGTGCGCGGCGTGATCAGGCGCTCCAACAGGGTCTCGTCCAGGTTCAGCGTGTCCGGCCGGACGTCGATAAAAACCGGACGCGCGCCGCGCAGGGCGAACGCGCTGGCCGTAGAGACGAACGTGAAGGACGGCAGGATCACTTCGTCGCCCGGCTGCACGTCCAGCAGCAAGGCCGCCATCTCAAGAGCGTCCGTGCAGGAAGTGGTCAGCAGCACTTTAGGCGCGCCCAGCACTTCCTCCAGCAGCGCATGGCACAGCTTGGTGAAGCGCCCATTCCCGCTGACATGCATCTCATCGATGGCTTGCTGGATGTAGGTGAACTCCGTCCCCGTCTTGCAAAAACGGTTGAATGGAATGTACGCCGTGTCCGATTCGGCGACGGGCGGCGCCGGCCACAACGAAAGGTCGCGGCTCGGCAGATCGGGTCGAATTTCAGGCATGCATCCCCGCAACCAGCCGCGGCGCGGCCCGCTCGACGGCCGCGGTCTGTTGCCGGATGGCATAGCCGGGCCGGTCCATCATGCGGAAATGCATGCGCGCCAGATACTCGCCGATGATGCCGAGCGCAAACATCTGCACGCCGGAGAACATGGCGACGATCGACGCCAGAAACGGGAAGCCGGGCACGCTGCCGCCCCGCAGCAGGTAGCCTCCGATGACGTACAACAGAACCAGGAAGCCGAAAACGGTGAAAACGAATCCAACGACGCTGGCGACCTGCAACGGCAGCACGCTGAAGCCGGTCATCATGTTGAACGCGTGCCGGATCAGCTTGCGTAGTGTGTACTGGGATGTCCCCAGGCGGCGCCGATCGTGCTGCACGCGAACGGCGGCGAACCTCGTCGTGCCCCAGGTGAGCAGGACGTCGATGGATACGAATGGACCCTGAAAACTAACGAACGCCGCGCGCACTTCGGTGCGGAAGGCGCGGAAAGCGCTGGCGTGGCGGGCGGTTTCGGCGCCCACGGCGCTCTGTAGCGCCATTTTAGTGACGCGCGATGCCAGGTCGCGCAGGAAACCGTGCTGTTCCTCTTCCGGCGCGCCATACACGACGTCGTACCCTTCGGCCAGTTTGGCGAGCAGCTTGGGGATTTCTTCCGGAGGATTTTGCAGGTCGTCGTCGAGGGTCACAATGATCTGATTGCGGGCCGCGCGGATGCCGCAGAGCAGGGCGTTGTGCTGCCCGTAATTGCGCATCAGGGAAATGCCGCGGACCCAGGAATAGCGCTCCGTCAACTGAGACACCGTTTCCCAGCTACCGTCGGGGCTTCCGTCGTTGACCAGGACGACCTCGAAGCTGGGGGCGTGCGCCGCAAGCACCGGTTCCAGGCGTTCGATCAGCAGCGGCAGGCTGGCTTCGCTGTTGTAAACCGGCACTACCACGGATAGCGACTGTTCGGGAACCATAGGCCGGATAACAGTTAACCATAGGAATTGAGTTAAATGCCATGGTGACAAAGGTTAATTGTCGGGGAGCAAAGTGGTTACTGACGCCCAGTTAACTGAAGTCAGTATGCGGGATCGACACGAACACACGGGATTACCCGCCGCAGGAGGGTCGGGGGGCGGAAACCAGGGAAAGTAGATGGCCAACTCGATTCGTGTGGACAGCCCCGTCCAGCAGACCGCCCAGGGCCTGAACCGTGTGACGCCCCGAATGACCGGCGAGATCGCTAAGCCGCCACGCGGTCTGTTCTAACTAAAGTTAGCGAGCGGTTGCGGACTAAGTTGTAACCGGTGTGTTGCGCATGTAATCTGGTCTCTGATGGCCTTGCCGCTCGCTGCTACAGAAGCCGTTGCCAATCCGCCCAACCCCGTCGTGCCGTCCCGCCCACCGCAGTTTCAGCGCTGGTGGCCCGCACTGGCGCTGGTATTATTGTCTGTGTTGTACTTCGTACCGACGTGCGTG
>JBEKIM010000063.1:0-21612 GCA_050011755.1 Bryobacteraceae bacterium
GGCAAGCCGCAAACGAAACGCGGGCTGAAATCGGCGCGGCGCGCAAAGATTTCAACATATAGCAGTGCAGACGACCGTTGTTTGTCGTCTGCACACCATGCTCGAGCTCGGCAGGCCACGAAAAACGATGGCCTGCCCCACAGCCGTTACCAGAGATGGTAGTATCCGTCCCGCTGGGTCAGATCGACCGGCAGGCCGAACAGCTTGGCGAGCGCCGGGGCGGTAAGCACCTTGTGTTTGCGGCCGTCCGCCACAATGCGGCCGTCGCGCATCAGAATCACGCGATCGATTTCGGGAATGATATCGGCCAGGTGATGCGTCACCAGGATGATCCCGATGTCCGCGCGCGCCAACTTGCGCATGGTCTCGCGGAGTTCATGCTGGGCGAAGACATCCAGGCTGTTGCTGGGCTCATCCAGCACCAACGCGCGTGGATCGTGCACCAGCGCGCGCGCCAGCAGCACGCGCCGCGCCTCTCCCGACGACATTTCCGTTATGGTCCGGTCGGCCAAGTGGGGAATTTCGAGCAGCGCCAAAATCGCGGCCGTCTGGCGCTCGATTTCCGGCGTGATGCGATGGTAGGGCTGCACACCGACGCTGCCGAAGAAGCCGGATTCGACCGCCTCGCGCCCGGTGATCTCGCGCGTGCACAGCGCCATCCAGTCGTTCGACACCACGCCCAGCAGCGGACGGAGATCGAAGATATTCCAGCGCTCCTGGCCGAAGATCGCCATGCGCGATCCCTCGCGCACCAGCGGGTAGCATTCGCGCGTGATGGTTTTGATGAGCGTGGATTTTCCGGACCCGTTGGGACCCAGGATGGCGACGTGCTCGCCCACGCCGATGCGCAGGCTGACATCGCGCAACACGATCTTTTCGCCGCGCATCACCCAGACGCGCTCCATGTCGATGAGCGGCCGCTGGTCAGATGGCACGGGTAAGCAACTCCTCCAACTGGCCGCGCGTCAGCGCGATAGGATTGGCCTTCATGCTGCTGGCGCGGGCGGCTTTATCGGCGAGCGCAGGCACGTCGGTTGGACGGACTCCGTAGGCGCTGAGCGGCCGGATTTCGAGATCGCGGCACAGGTGGTCGACCCAGTCCGCGCCATCGTCGGGAGTGGCGTCGGCACGGCCGGTGAGGATGCGCGCGACTGCGGCGTAACGCTGCAGAGATTCCGAGTGCGATGGCGAAGCATTGAGCGCCGCGATGTTCATGCGCATGGCATGCGGCAGCAGAGCCGCGCAAAGGGCGCCGTGGGACGCATCGAACATCCCGCCCAGCGGCGCTGCGAATCCGTGGACCGCGCCCAGACCGGCGTTGGCCAGCGCCAAGCCGCCCAGCAGGCTGGCGAAAGACATATCCGTGCGGGCGGCGAGATCGTGGCCGTCGCGCCAGGCCCGCCTCAACGCGGAGGCCGCCAGGCGCAGCCCTTCCGCGCAGTAGAGGTCCGTCATGGGGTTGGCGCGATTGGAGACGCATGGCTCGATAAGCTGCGTTAGCGCGTCGAGCCCCGTGCTGGCGGTGAGCGCGCGAGGCAGGTCCAGCGTCAACTCGGGGTCCACCACGGCCAGGGCCGGCAGCATATGCGGACTGCGCAGGCTGGCCTTTACGCCGTCCTCGGGCGAGGCCAGCACCGCGTTGCGGGTGACCTCCGAACCGGTACCCGCGGTGGTCGGGATCGCGATGAAAGGCGCCGATGGGCGGGTCAGTGGTTTCGCCTGCCCCACGACCTCCAGGTAATCGAGCGGATCGCCGCCGTTCGCCAATAGCGCCGCGATGGCTTTGCCTGCGTCGATGGCGCTGCCGCCGCCCAGCGCGATGACCACAGCGCAGTCCGCCTCGCGCGCCAGTTGCGCGCCTTGCCGGACGACATCTACCGTAGGTTCGCCGTGGATCGGAAAAGGCTCGCCTGTTATGCCCATGCGAGAGGCATCCGCGGACGCCCGCGTGACGACCAACGCCCGCCCTCCCATTTCCGCAGCCGCGGCGGGAACCTCCCGCACCGTTCCGGGGCCGAATACGATCCGGGAAGCCGTGGCGAACTCGAAGCGCACGCGCTCACCAGCCCTGGTCGTCCGGGAAAATGTTGGCGTACGTCACGCGGACGCGCGGCTCGGCCATCATTTCCTCCACGGTGTCACGCCAGATCTGGTAGTGCGCCGTCTCCCTGTGCTGGGCGGGTGCTCCGGCGGTGCGGTAGACTTCCACCAGAGTAAAGCGGGCTGAGTCGTCCGTCTGCTGCAATAAATCGAACCGCGCGATGCCCGGCTCTTTCACGCTTTGCCGCGCGTTGGCGATGGTGGCCTGCCGGAAGGCTTCTACGAACTCCGGCTTCACGTGGACTTGAACGTGCACGATAAACATGCTGCCATCTTATAACGACGCGACCGTTCGACGCCGGGCTGCAGTCTTCCCGGAATCGGTAAGATGGTTGGTTGAGGTCACGCGCATGAAAGCGGACGATTACAGCGAGCGCCAGGTGGAAGTGGAACCCTGGCAAGTGCAGCTCACTTCGTATAAGCTTGGGGACGTTTATCACTGCAAAGCGGATAATGTTTCCCCGGGCGCCGCTCTGGCGCGTACGACCGGCGCTACGCGCGAGGAAGCCGAACAGAAGGCGCTGGATCGCGCGAGGCAGTTGCTTTCGCGCACGCGCCGTCACGACGTCTGATCCTGCTCATGCCCAACTCACCCGGTACCCACTACGACCTCCCCGCGCTGGCGCGCCAGGAGATGATCGCGGAAGGTTTCACTCCGGACTTTCCGCCCGAAGCGCAGCGGCAGGTCGCGGCCTTGCGCGCGCACGCCGCGGCGCCGGTTTTGAGCAGCGCGGTGCGCGATCTGCGCGGCCTGCTCTGGTCGTCGATCGACAACGACACTTCGCGCGACCTCGATCAGATCGAAATGGCGGAGCGCCTGGCGAACGGCGCGATCCGCATCCGCATCGGCATTGCCGACGTGGATAGCGACGTACCCAAGGGGTCGCCGATCGACACGCATGCCGCCGCGAATTGCACCACGGTCTACACCGGCGTCAAGAACTTTCCGATGCTGCCGGACGATTTGTCCACAGATCTCACGTCGCTTAACGAGCATGCCGACCGGCTCTCGGTGGTGGTGGAGCTGACGGTCGCCGCGGACGGCACGGCGCAAGATGGTACGGCTTACTGCGCGGTTACGCGCAATGCCGCGCAGTTGGCTTATAGTTCCGTCGGGCCGTGGCTGGAAGGGAAGGGCGCAGCGCCCGCGAAGGTGGCCGCGTCGCAGGATCTGCAGGCGCAACTCCGTTTGCAGGACGAAGCCGCCCAAAACCTGCGCGCGCAACGGCACCGCCTGGGCGCGCTCGATCTGGACCGCAGCGAGACCGAAGCGGTGTTGACGGATGGGAAAGTGACCGGCATTCAGCCGCGGTTTCGCAACCGGGCTTCGCAGTTGATCGAGGATTTCATGGTGGCGGCCAATGGCGTGATCGCGCGGCTGCTGCGCGACAATCGCATCTCCTCCATCCGCCGGGTGGTGAAGACTCCGGAGCGCTGGGACCGCATCGTGGAACTGGCCGCGCGCACCGGCGACAGCCTGCCCGGTGATCCGGATTCCGGCGCGCTCAACCAATACCTGATGAAGCGCCGGGCCGAGGACCCCGTGCATTACGCCGATGTCTCGCTGGCGGTGGTCAAGCTGATGGGGCCTGGCTTGTATGTGGTGGAGCGTCCCGGCGATACTGCGGTCGGGCACTTTGCCCTGGCCGTTCACGATTACACGCACTCCACCGCGCCCAACCGGCGCTTCGCCGACCTGGTGACGCAGCGCTTGGTGAAAGCGGTGCTCGCCAAGCAGACTTCGCCTTATGGAGACGCCGAGTTGGGCGGCGTGTGCCGCAATTGCACGCTGCGGGAAGACGCGGAGCGCAAGGTGGAGCGCGCCATGTCGAAACGCATCGCCGCGGTGGCGATGCACGACCGCATCGGCGAAGTCTTTCCCGCCGTGGTCACCGGCGTCACGCCGAAGGGCGTGTTCGTGCGGGCTTTGTCACCGGCGGTGGAAGGCCGCTTGATGCGCGGCGAGCAAGGGCTGGATGTCGGCGATCAGATCCGGGTGAAGCTGTTGAACACCGACCCGGCGCGGGGCTTCATCGATTTTGGAAGGGCTTGAGGCTGGGACGATCAAAGCCCAACATACTGATTATAAAAAACTTATATTAAAAACGCCAGATGCTCGCCGTTGGGGGACGGGCGGGGATGCATAAGCGGGCCCTGGCCCGTGCGAAACAGGCGTTGCACCTTACCAACGGCCGTGACATGCAGGAGGTCTATAGGAGCCCAGGAGGTAGGAGCAGGCGTAAAAGCCTTTGCCGTCAGCGGACCAGTCTATCGAATTCAATACTCCCCATCCCGGCCCTGGGCGGTGAACAGCAGGAATTGCTTGAAGCGCAGCAAATCCGCCGAGGGACGATCGGCGGCAAACCCCTTTGGGTACTCGCGAAAGCCGCTCGCCCAGCACCGCGCCGAATAGCAGCTTGATCGCGCGCGTGTGTTTAGCAGGCGGAGAACTGCTACAACGGGAGGAAGCCAACGCCGCTTTGCGGAGGACATAGGGATCTGGCACACCGATGACCCCTCCCGCATGGGCATCCTGGAAATCGACGGCCGGCTCACGGCGGCGCAGGCCAACAACGATCTTTTGATTGCAGTTCTGCGTCAGCCTGGAACCGCGGCCTCATGCACTGGGGCTGGGCGCCCCGGACCGGGCGGCCTCCAGCTTAGAGTAGAGCCGTGGATGTTTGCGCCGAGACTCCTCTCGCATACGTGAGAACTCGGCTCTTCCATCCCGCAGGTAGGTGTCGATCCTCTCGCGATTGGCAAGGTAAAAGGCGACGGCCCCGAACACCTGCTCCAAGCTAAGAGCAGGGAACGATTCGACGATGCCTTCCGGCGACTCGCCCCGCAGGAACGCGTATGCGACGGAGTCGAGGGAAACCCGGCTCCCGGCAATGTAATATCCGCCATCGCGTTGTTCGACGTATCCTGTCGCCATACTGCGTCTGGGTATATTATAGGGCGTGCTGAGGCGCGCCGCAAAAGCCTCTCGTCAGAAGAACGGTTCGTCTCTTCCCCGCCGCTTCCCCACCAGCGGTGCGTTCAAAAAATCCAGGAAGGGCGTCAGCGCGCGGAATCGCTTCTCCAACTCCGTAAACAGCTTGGGCGTGGTCACGATCGCCGCATCCAGCGTGGTGAACAGCAGGAACTGCTTGAAGCGCAGCAGATCCGCCGCGGGATGGTCGGCGCAGAAGCCTTTGGGCACCCGCGCAAGTTGCTCGCCCTGGACCGCGCCGAGCAGCCGCTTGACCGCGCTCGAAGCCGCCAGTTGCCGGAACTCCTCGTGCCGCTCCGCGATATGCGTGCGCACCGCCAGCAGCGTTTCCGGGGGAGGCAGGTAGATGCCGCCGCCCACGTCCACGCCCTTGTGCGAGATCGCGAAGTAATATCCCGCCGCGCCGTGCTTCTCCATGCCGCGCCGCGAAAACGACGCCGCAATCTGCGTTTTGTACGGCGTCTTGTCGGGACTGAAGCGCGTGTCGCGATAGATGCGGTAGATGGCCTTCGGGGCGTCGGTCACGTAGTCGGGCGCGAAGTCCATCATGGCGCTGTTCAACGCCGTCACCAACTCCACCATGGGCGCTTTCACCTTTTCGTCGTAGATCTGCTTGCGCGGCTGGAACCATTCGCGCGTGTTGTGGCGCGCGAGGCCGCGGTAGAACGTCATGGCCTCCGCTGGAAAGCCCGGAAACGCGGATCGCATAGCTGCCTCCTATAATTGAATCGATGGACCTCACGCTGGCGCGCCTGTCCGAAATACCCAATTTAACCGTTTCCCGCGACGCGCCGCTTTCGGCCTACACCCGCTTCGCCATCGGCGGTCCGGCCGATATCTACGCCGAAACCGAGAGCGTGGAATCCTTCATCCGCGCGCTGGCCGTGGCGCGCGCCAGTGGCCGCGATTACATGGTGATGGGCGGCGGCACCAACCTGATCGTGTCGGATGCGGGTTACCGCGGCATCATGTTGCGCTTCGTGGCGCGGCGCATGCTGGCTGCCGGCGACCGCGTCCAGTGCGACGCCGGCGCCGTTCTACAGGATCTGGTGGATTACACGATCGGCCATGGCCTGCAGGGGCTCGAGACCCTGGCCGGCATTCCCGGTTCGGTTGGGGCGGCGGTATATGGCAACGCAGGCGCGTACGGGCATTCCATCTCGGAACGAGTGCGACAGGTCCGCTTCTTCGACGGCGAGTGCGTGCGCGTGTTCGATCGCGATGCGTGCGAATTCCATTACCGCGAGAGCGTCTTCAAACGCCACAAGGATTGGATTATTTTCTCGACCGAATTGCACCTGACGCCGGCGGATGCCGGTGCCCTGCGCCAGACCGCCGGCGATATCGTGCAGGTGCGCAACGAAAAATTTCCGGTCACCATGAAGTGCGCGGGCAGCATTTTCAAGAACTTTCTGCTGGCCGAATTGCCGCCGGCCGTGGCCGCCGCCATTCCCGGCAAGGTGATTCGGGAAGGCAAAATCCCGGCCGCATACTTTTTGGAACAGGCGGGGGCGAAGGGCATGTCGCGCGGCGAGATCCATGTGGCCGCGTATCACGCCAACCTGATCTACAATGCGGGCGGAGGCACCGCCGCGGATCTTTGCGCGTTGATCGCGGAGTTGAAGACGCGGGTGCGCCGCCAGTTTGGGGTGGAACTGGAAGAGGAAGTGCAATACGTGGGGTTCCCGTGGCGCGCGCTTTAGCGTGCCGCGGCGAACTTCAGTTCGCCGGCGGGACGCTAGGCCCGCTCACGGCGAGCTTACGCTCGCCGAAGAGCGGGTTCTGGAGAACCCGCGCAGGCGTAGACGCCTGCCCCACCGCTGCTAGAGGACCCGCTCTCGCAGTTGTGCTGCTCTGCGCCGCCCTGGCCCACGCGGCCGATCTGCACGAGGCGGTCACATCCGGGGACCTGGAGCAAGTGCGTGCGCTCCTGGCCGCGGGGGCGGACACCAACACGCGCGACGCTCTGGGCGCCACGCCGCTTCACGACGCCGCATGGTCCGGCAATCGGGAAATCGCCGCGCTGCTCATCGCGCACCGGGCCGATGTGAATGCCCATCACCTGGAAGCCGGATCCACTCCCCTGCACTACGCGGTGATCAAAGACAACCGGGAGGTTGCCGAATTGCTGCTGACCCACGGCGCCGCGGTGGATGCGGTGGACCGCTCGGGAGCCACGGCACTGCTGTTGGCAGCCACGCGCGGCTATCTGGACATGGCGGTTCTGCTGGTCGCTCACCGCGCCGACGTGAACGCGCGCGACAAGCCGGGCGACGGGCCCCTCGACGAGGCGGCGTGGAAGGGCTATCGCCGGATCGCCGCCCTGCTGCTGGATAAAGGCGCGGCGGTCGACGCGCGCAACCCGGAGACCGGCGCCACCCCGCTCAACGAAGCCGCCACCAAGGGCCATGCGGATGTAGTCGATCTGCTGCTGGCCCGCGGCGCGGACGTCAATCTGCGGGACAACTCCGGTGCGTCGCCGCTTGAAAATGCCTCGCGTTATCGGCATGCGGCCGTCGTAGACGTCCTGATGGCACACGGCGCGACGCTCGCGAAGAAGGATCAACCCGGGTACACGCTGCTCGATGAGGCCGTGATGAAGGGGCAGGCCGACATGGTGGAACTGCTGGCTTCGCGGGGCGCGGATGTGAATGCCCGGAACGCCGAGGGGTCCACGCCCTTGGGGGACGCGTCGCTCAAAGGCTATGTGGAGATCGCCCGCATTCTGCTGGAACACGGCGCGCGCGTCACCGGGAAAAACTCCGCGGGCGCCACCCCGCTGCACGACGCCGCGCTGGGTGGGCATCGCGAGATGGCGGCGCTGTTACTCGACGGCGGTGCGGACATCGACGCGCGCGACAATGCGGGCGCAACGCCGCTGTACAACGCGGCTTCGTGGGACCGCCGGGAAGTGGTCGAATTACTGCTGGCGCGCGGAGCGGACGCGGGAATCCGGACCAAGGCCGGCGCGACCGCGCTGGATGGCGCCGTGGGCAACGGATTTGACGATATTGCCGCGTTATTGCGGGCGCGCACCCCAAAGTAGCGGATACGCGCCCCGCGAGAGAACAATCCGCCACCCGAGCCACCTCTACTATTGGCACAACCTCATCCGGCCGAACTAGCCGGCATGTTCCGCGAGACGCCGGCCGGGCAATTGGCGCACTTTGCCCGGCGGATCGAACCGCACCTGGGGGCCCTCGATGCCGCTTTGCGGCGCCGGCTGAAGCCTTGCGAAGCCCGGCAGATCAAAGCGTTGTCGTCGATCACCCTGGGCGCAGCGGCCCGCCTGCTCTCCACAGGCCGGCTGGCCGCCGATTTCTTCGAGCAGGTTGCCTACAACAGCCGGCGGCTGGCCAAGTTGAACGTCCCGCCAAGGGAGGTTGCAGACTGTCTGCGAGCTTACGACCGGGAACTCGAAGACCGCTTGGGCAGACACGCGCTAGAAGGCATCCGGCAGCAACTGCAATTCCGCACCCTCCTCGCCGTCAACAACGCCTACTATGAGGTCCGCGAAGCGGAGACGCAAGCCTTCTATGGGCTGCTGCGCGCCGAGATGGATGCGGCGGGTCTGGACGATCTGTTGCACCGGTTCATTGTGATCCTGACTCGCACCTTCCGCGCCCAAGCCGGCCGGATCGTCCCGCTTGTGGATCGTCCGCCGATTGCCGCGCGTGTGCTCCGGCGGCTGGCCGGGCCCCGATATATCGGCGCCGGAAAGCAGGATGCGGATTTGATCCTGGACCCCGCCATGCGCGGCGCCTTTCAATCCTATTGGTCCATTCCATTTTTCTCGGGAGGCCGGCTGGCCGGCCTGATCCAATTCGGTTTTCCCACCGCATACCGCTGGCTGCCGCGCGAATTGGATTTGCTGAACGTGTTCGCGGAGCGTTGCCTGCGCGGCGCCGAGCGCGCCCGGCTGATCCGTGATTTGGCGGCACGGGAGGAACGCGTCCGCTCCCTGGCGGCGCACCTGCTGCAGGCTGAGGAGGAAGAGCGCCGGCGCATCAGCCGCGAGCTTCACGACGAGGCTGGGCAATCCATGCTGTTCCTGCGCCTGCACCTGGAGATGCTTGAGAAAGCCGCAACTCCCGATCTGCGGCCAAAGCTGGCCGAGGCGCGCCGGGTCACGGAAGGGATCATCGCGGAAATTCGCCGCATCATCGCCGCGCTCGCCCCATCCGCGGTAGAGGAATTGGGATTGCCCGCCGCCATACGGCATCTCAGCGCGCGCTTCCGAAAGCTCTATCCGATGCAGTTGCGCGTGAAGTTGACTCCTTATGGCGCACGCCTGCCGCGCGAAATCGAAGCTACGATTTACAGGATCGTCCAGGAGTGCTATCAGAATATCGGTAAACATTCTGAGGCTTCCCGTGTAAACCTTCTATTGAGATCCACCGATACATTATTGGAACTGAACGTCGAAGATGACGGCATCGGATTCGATGTGGAGCGCGCGGTGGCTCAACCGAAATCGTTCGGGTTGAAAGGCATGCGGGAGCGAATCGTCCTGTTGGGGGGGCAGTTCGAGATCCGCAGCAGCCCCGGGCACGGCGCGACCCTCTCCATGCGCTTACCGATTTGCCGCCATTAGCGATTCTCGGCTCATGGGACGATTATGGCAATTCGAACGCTTCTGACCGACGATCACACCCTGTTTCGGCAGGGCATCAAAACGCTGCTTTCCGCTACCCCGGATTTGGAAGTAGTGGGAGAAGCCGCCAACGCGGCGGATGCCATCACACAGGCTGCGGAACTGCATCCCGACGTGGTGTTGATGGACGTCAGCATGCCCGGGCTGAGCAGCTTCGAGGCCACCCGCCAGATCCGTAAGACCCGGCCCGAAACCAAGGTGCTGTTTCTGACGATGTACGACGATGAAGACTACCTGGCGGAGTGCATGGAAGCGGGCGCCAGCGGTTATTTGCTGAAGGACAGTCCGGCCGAGCAACTGGTATCGGCCATCGGCGAAGTGCACCGCGGCGGCAGCTATCTGAGCCCGCGCATGCTTTCGCATCTGGTGGACGATTTTCGCAGCCGGGTGCGATCCGCCACGCGCCAGCCGCGATTCAATACTCTCACGCGCCGCGAACTCGAGGTCCTCAAGTTCCTGGCGGAGGGCAACTCGGTGAAAGAAATAGCCGGCACACTCGATCTGAGCGTGAAGACCGTCGAAGCGCACAAGTTCAACCTGATGCGCAAACTGGATATCCATAACAAGGCGCAATTGGTGCAGTATGCCATTCAGAAGAAGATCATTCGGATAGCCGTGTAGCGGGCACAAGTCAGAATTTGCAAGTGTTTAGCGGTTTTTTCTCTATAGTGAGAGAGTGTCCAGATGGTTACTCCTGCTGTGCGCGAGCGTCTCGCTGGCGCAGGCGGCAGACAGCTACGTTGGCAGTACGGTATGTAAGAGTTGTCACGCCGACGTCTGGTTCAACTTCTACAAAAATCCACACTACAAAAGCATCGCCAGCGGCGATCAGCCGCCCGAACGGACCGGATGCGAAGGCTGCCATGGGCCGGGGAAGGCGCACGTAGAAGCGCACGGCGGCAAAACCACGATCCCGCGCGCTTTTTCCATGATGGAGCCCAAGGCGGTTTTGGATACCTGCCTGAACTGCCACGCGCGCGATTTCTCGAAGTCTAATATCCGCCGCTCGCAGCATTCGTTGGCGGACGTGGTGTGCACCAACTGTCACTCGATCCACAAATCGCCGGCCGCGCAGTTCCTGCTGGCGAAGAAACAGACCGAGCTATGCTACGGCTGCCACGCGGACGTCCGCGCGCAGTTCTCCATGCCGTTCAAACACCGGGTGAACGAAGGCTTCATGAATTGTACGGACTGCCATAATCCGCACGGCACCTTCGCGCCCACCTGGGGCATGGCGAACGAATCGCACATGGTGGCGCGCGCGGAGGGCAACGAGGAGGCCTGCCTGAAATGCCATGCGGACAAGCGCGGTCCCTTCGCCTACGAGCATCCGCCGGTACGCGTGGAGGGTTGCGGGGTCTGCCACATGCCGCATGGTTCGACCAATGCCAAACTGCTGGTGCGCCCGGTGGTCTTCACCTTGTGCCTGCGCTGTCACAACGGGGCGGACAGCTTCGGCACCCGCAACAACGGGATTCCGGCCCTGTCCAACACGCATAACATGCTGGACCCCCGCTATCAGCGCTGCACCCTGTGCCATGTACGAATTCACGGGTCCAACAGCGATGGGTACTTCTTCCGTTAGGAAACAGCCATGCGGAGCACATTTCTAATTGCATGGATTCTGGCGGCACAAACGGTGGTGGCGCAGCAGGTGGCGGCGCCCACGCCCGACCAAGCCGGCTCCCCGCGCGGTGAAAACACCGGCGACTACAACGTGATGGACTCCTTTGAAACCGGCTATCGTTTTGCCGTGGTCGATGGCAGCGTGGGGACCTATCGGAGCGATGTGAATTACGGTAACGGCATCCGCCTGCTCAGTAGCAGTCTCAGCGTGAACTCGCGCGACGGGCACGGGCGTTGGTTCGACCAGATCGTGCTGACCACCATGGGGCTAGGCAACGACCCTTACCAGTCGGTGACTCTGCGCGTGGAGAAGAACAAGCTGTACCGCTATGACATGCTGTGGCGGCTGGACGATTATTACAATCCCGGCCTGCCGATCGCCGCGGGACTGCACTTCATGGATACCACGCGCCACATGCAGGATCACAATCTCACGCTGCTGCCGCAATCGAAAGTGCAATTCCATATGGGCTACAGCCGCAACACACAGGACGGGCCGGCGCTCTCCACCGTGCAGTTGTGCTTCAATGGCGAGGTCTATTGCGGCACGGCCGGCAACGAGTTCCCGCTTTTTGAAAACGTCCGGCGCGAAACCGACGAATACCGCCTGGGCGCCGATCTGGATCTGGCCGGATTCAAGCTCACCGTCTTGCACTCGTGGGTGTTCTTCAAGGACGATAGCGGCTATCGGGAGGACGGAACGATCGCGGGCGACAATCCGTCGAGCGGGGTGACCTTGAACCAGTTTCAGCGCTCCGAACCTTACCACGGCGCCAGTCCCTACTGGCTGGGGAACCTGAATCGCAGCGGAAAGACGCTGGCGGTGAACGGCCGGGTGACCTATGTGGATGGCAAGCGCGATTTCATCCTGGACGAAAATGCCTTCGGCGGCACACCCCTGGGGGCGCAGAACCAGCAGGTGTTCGTGGGCGGCGATGCGTCGCGGCCCTCGCTGACCGGGGATCTTTCGGTCAGCCTGTTCCCCACCTCCCGGCTCACCTTGGTGAACAACACTTCCATCGACAGCACGCGTATCGATGGCACTTCTGACTACGCGCAGTTCAATCCAGGCACCGGGACTACGGATTTCATTTCATTTCGCTACCTGGGTCTACGCACCATCGCCAACGCCACCGACCTGCACTATCGGCTGCAGGGCTGGCTCTCGTTCTATGCCGGCTATCATTACGCCGACCGGCGCATCGAGGACATCGAAGACTACGCGGTTCCCGGACCCTTCAGCGGGGCGATGTACGAGCAAAAGAACCACCAGCAGTCGGGGCTGCTGGGTATCCGCGTCAAGCCTTTGAAGGCCATGACGATCAACCTGGAAAGCGAGATCGGCCGCGCGAACCAGCCTTTCACGCCGGTGAGCGATCGCAATTATGTCGCGCTGGGCGGGCGGTTCCAGTATCGCTTGAAGAAGCTGACTCTGGGAGCGGCTTATAAAGCGAACTACAACAACAACTCAGTGACTCTAAGCAGTTATAGCTCGCATGCGCGAAACTATTCGGCAAACGCGTCGTGGGCGCCGCGCGACTGGTTCACGCTGGACGCCACCTACTCCAAGCTGCACCTGGATTCGCTCTCCGGCATCCTGTTCTTCGCCGGACCGGAAGCCGTGTCGCCGCTCATGAGCAATCAGGTTTACATCAGCAACATTCACGCAGCCAATCTGGTGGCGCGCTTTGTGGTGGCCAAGCGCGTGGATCTTTATGTAGGCTATACGATCACGGACGATACGGGCGATGGCCGCGCCAGTGCCGCGCCCCCCGGAGCCACCGACCCCACTACGCTGATCTTCGCCCCGGTCCAGACCTTCCCGCTGAGCTATCAGGCGCCGCTGGCGCGCGTCTCCATCCGCCTGCGGGAAAAGCTGCGCTGGAACGCCGGCTGGCAATATTACAACTATCACGAACAGTTCGGGCTGGAGTCCTTTTACCAGGGCTATCACGCGAACACCGGCTACACTAGCGTAACCTGGGCCTTTTAGTGTATAGGATAGAAAAGGGGTGCCGCGATGCGACGAGCCGTCTATCATGCGATTTCTGTTTTGGCGCTGTGCATGGCGACTGCGGTTGCACTGTCCGCGCAAACGTTCACCACGCTGTTCAGCTTCGACGGTACGGATGGCTTAGAGCCCTATGCGGCGCTGGTGCAGGGCGTCGACGGCGATTTGTACGGGACCACAATCTACGGCGGGGCCCACAACTTCGGCACGGTCTTCAAGATCACCCGGGGAGGAGCGCTGACCACGCTGCACAGTTTTTGCGCCCAAAGCGGGTGCACCGATGGCCAGGAGCCCGGCGGTCTGGTTCTGGCCCCCAATGGTGATTTCTACGGGACTGCGGGAGGCGGGGCCTATCGCAGCGGTACGCTGTTCAACATCACGCCTAACGGCAAGTTTACGACGCTATACAGCTTCTGCGCTCATGGGGGCCCCTATTGCCCTGACGGATCCGCCCCCAACGGTCTGGTTACGGCCCCCAACGGCGATCTCTACGGGACCACATCTTCGGGAGGCACTCCCTCTTCGGATAACCGCTGCTACGGAGGTTGTGGAACGGTTTTCAAGCTCGCTGCGGGCGGCACGCTGACGACGCTGTACCGGTTCTGCGTGCAAGCCGGGTGTCCGGACGGCGCGGAACCCAATGGACTGGCTCAGTCTCCAGATGGGGACTTCTACGGGGCTACGTACGGCGGCGGCGCAGGGGGCAGCGGCGCAATCTTCAAAATCAGCCCAGGCGGAAAGCTGGACACACTCTATAGCTTCTGCACGCAGGCAGGCTGTCCGGACGGCTATAACCCCGCTGCGGGATTGGTGCAGGCCCTCGACGGCGATTTCTACGGGACAACCTATCGCGGCGGTTCGAACGGCTATGGGACAATCTTCAAAGTCAGCCAGAGTGGCGCGCTGACCACCCTCCACAACTTTTGTGAGCAAAGCGGATGCGCTGATGGCGCCGCTCCTTACGCCCGGCTGATGCCCGCCACCGATGGAAATTTGTATGGAACCACGCTAAGCGGCGGGGATGGCAACGGGGGGACCGTGTTCGAAATTACTCCGGGCGGCGCCTTAACCACGCTACACAGCTTTTGCGCTCAGAGTGCGTGCGTGCCCGGGCCAAACGTGCAGGGATCCCTCATCCAGGCCACCAGTGGGGATATCTACGGGACCACATTGTTTGGCGGCCCCGTCCGCGAGGTCTGCCAGCATCTCGGCTGTGGCACCTTCTTCAGGCTGGCCGGGGGGCTCACTTCGTTCGTCAAAACATTGCCCCACTCCAGCAGGGTGGGCACGACCATCCGCATTCTGGGAACGAATCTGAGCGGCGCCTACGGCGTCCTTTTTAACGGAGCACCCGCGGAGTTTACGCCGATCTCCGATACCGAGATCTCTACGGTCGTACCGGTTGGCGCTACCACCGGTAAGATCAAGATCGTAACGCCGGCCGGGGTAATCTTCAGTGGCGGCCCTTTCTTCATCGATCCGTGATCGTGGATCAGGCCTTCAGCCAGGCGCCCAAATCGGCGACCCTGACCCCCACGTAGAACGTCCCGAACAGCGCATACGCCGCGCTGACTTCATCGAACCGCATCTCGTAGATCAGTTTCTTGAAAACCAGCGGATCGGCGGCGAACAAATCCACGCCCCATTCCCAATCGTCGAAACCGATCGAGCCGGTGATGATCTGCCTCACATCGTCCGCATAGCGGCGGCCTACCATGCCGTGCTCGTGCATCATGCGCTGGCGCTCGGCCATGGGCACCTGGTACCAGTTGACGGATTCGCCGCGGCGCCGGTCCATCGGATAAAAGCAGATATATTTGTGGTCCGGAATCGCCGGCCACAAGCGTTGCGCCATGGCCTGCCGCTGCCGCGCGAGCTGGCTCTCGATCTCCTGCTTCCACTCCGCGGAATGCGGCTCGATGCCACGCTCGGCCAGGCTGCCGTACAGTTTTAGGGTGGACTCGTACAACCCCAATTCGACCATCGAAAGATACGATGTCGTGGGCTCCAGGAATTCCGCGATCCGCAGGCGCGACAACGCGATTTCGGCCTGGTTCAATTCCTCGAAGGTCTTTCGAAAATGGAGGAACATCAAGTCGCCCTTATGGCCGATGAGCGAATAAATCGCGGTCTGCTGCGCCGCTCCTTGCATGCCGCCGAGGGCCGCGGAGGCTTCCAGAAGCGCCGCATCCTGCTGGGGCGGCGTCAAGGTCTTCCACGCTGTCCAGCGAAATCGCATCATTTGGTGCAGGACGCTGGACCCTTCCAGGGTCAGCGGAACGGCGGGCAAAGAAGTCATCGCCCCTCTATTTTGGCACACGCGCGAAGACCCTCGTCATTGGCAGCCAGCGTGCTAAAACTCACGTGCAGAAATTAAAATCGCGCCCCATTACAGGACCGAAGTTATTGGGGCGACTAAAGATATTGGTCTGGAGGGTAGATGCCATGCTAAATCATTCCACGATCGTGAGCGAAAGTCCCCACTATCACCCATCGGCGAGCGCAACGGCACCCATCATGCTGCAAGGCGTCATGCAGAAGCCATCCGCCAACGGCAAGCCGACTCCTCAGCGGCACATTCCGCCGAAGCGCATCTCCTGCAAAACCTGTTTGGGCAAATGCTGTATCGGACGCTGCCGATTCTAGCCGGCTACCGGGCGGCGTGGCCCAACAGCGGATGAGAAGACAACGCCGGACCCGCCGAGGGGCGGTGCGCGGTGTCCCCCCATTCAAAAAGAGCGGCCGCCCATGTCAGGCCCGCGCCAAAACCAGCCAGAAGCACGTCGTCGCCGGCGGCGGTCACATTGCGGTCCAGCAAGTCGCCCAACGCCAGCAGCACCGACGCCGAGCAGGTATTGCCGATCCCAGCCATATTCACGATCCATTTTTCCGGAGCAATTCCGGTGCGCTCCTGCAATTGCTCGACGATGCGAATGTTGGCCTGATGCACCAGCACCCAGTCCAGATCGTCCGGCTTGATTCCGGCTTTCGCGCAGGTTTCGAGCAGCATGTCCGTGCCGCGCTGCGAGGCAAAGCGGAATAGAGGCCGGCCCTGCATAGAGACGGTGGCTCCCCGCGGATCGCCATTGCCCGGGGCTTGCCAGGGAGCCGCCGACCCGCCATGCGGCACGTAAAAGAGCTTGGCGCCCGCTCCATCCGATCCCATCACCCAGGATCGCAGCGCGATCCCCTCGGCACAGGCCTCAATCAGGAAAGCGGCCGCGCCGTCCCCGAACAAAATCCGTGTGTGCGCGTCGTCATCGGCCAGATGATGTGTCACGGTATCGCTGGCGATCAGCAGCACGCGCTGCGCCGTGCCGGCCGCAATGAAACTGAGCGCCGTGATCAGGCCCAGCACCCCGCCCGAGCACGCCGCGTTGAGGTCGAAGGCGGGTATCGGACCGAGTTCCAGTGCGTGTGCCATGGCCGGACCGCATGGGCACAACGGGAAGTCCGGCGTGAATGTCGCGCAGATCAAACAGTCCGGATGGAACGATGGAGATCGTGCCAGCGCTTGACGGGCGGCCCGGACGCCCAAAGTCGTGGTGGTTTCGCCCGGACCTGAAATAAATCGTGAATTGACACCGCAGCGCGCCCTAATCCATTCCGAATCGACCCCTAGCTGCACGGCCAACTCACTATTTTTCAATATGGTAGAAGGAAATGCCTGGGCGTAACCGGCGACCCGGAACCGAGCGCTTTGCAACGGAATGCGTCCGTGTTGCTCCATCTTCGCCCCGAGTGCCCCCCTAGCCAACGTAACTCAATTCGAGGCACAGGTGCGAAGGCTGCCGGCGCGCACCAGTCTACGAACGACTTTACCGCAGAAAAAAACCGGGACCGACCGTCAGGTGGTGGCTGATTGAGTCCGGGATCACTACGAAGAGCAAGGTCCCGATCACGGCGTGCGCCAAGCCCAGAAAGTAGAGATTGCGGTAACGCATGAATATCCTGGCGCTGACGTAGCCGGTCGCAAAAGTGACCGCCATCAGAAACCAGTTCGGAAGGTGGGCGCCGGCGAATAGAGCGGCGGCCATCAGCGGGACATGCCTGGCGGAAGATACGGCTTGCAGCCGGTTGGCGATGTATCCGTTCAGCAGGTATTGCTGGAAGATGCCCCACGGACAGTACGCCAGCAGACACATGAAGCCGTATTCCAGACTAATGGGCCGGATCGTTTCGAGCAAGACTCCGCCGGCTAGCAGGGCGAGTGATAGCAGCCCTAGAGCGGGCGCCAATGTTTCCGCGCAAATCCGGAAGTTGGCTTGGCGGAAGCCCAGGCTGGCCGCCCGTTCGCCGCGCAAGATGTGCGACAGAACGAAGAAGCCCAGGATGAAGATCCAGGCGCGCGGCGCGGTGAAGCGCAACCGCCAGATATAGAGCATGATCAAAGCGAAGCCCGAGGCGGCCTCCACCACGATCGGTATCTGTCTGCGGTTCACGTTGCGTTCTCCGATCAAAAGAAAATGTGCTTGGTGGCATCCACCAGGGCGTGCGACGTCACCGACGAAAACACGCTCGACGATCGCTGAAAGGCTTTGCCATATGCGAAGCCCGCGATGGTTGCCAGAATCATGTAGCGCCAGTTAGGGAGTGGCTGGGGTCCGTTATCCAGATGGGCGCAACCGAATATGAGCGCGGCGGCCAGCAGCATCCGGTTGGTAAAGCCAAAGCGCTGCATCAGCCAATTTTGAATCAGCGAGCGGAAAAGGATCTCTTCGGGCAATGCGGTGCCCACGAAAATGGCGCCGAACGTGGCGCCGATGCCGCGCAGCGTGGGATGCGCGGGCGCATGAAACGGCGGGATGAAACCGAGCAGACGTCCGGTGACAATCAAAATGGGCGCACAGGCCAAAAACGCCAATGCCCCGAAGGCCAGATCACGCGCGGTGGGCAGTTTGTATTTCATGCCGGGAAGCGCGCGGAAACCGAGGAAAATGAGGAGCGCCACCAGGATGGCGATCCCGTAGGCAACGCTGTGCAGAAACCCTTGCGCCGGCTTTGGAATGAGGTGCTGCCCGGCCGAAAACTCCAACGGCAGCCACAGCATCAGGATAATGCAGAAATCAAGCCAGGTCGGATTTCTCCCGGTGCCCTGAAAAAATGCCGCCAGCACGGGCGCTGCAGTATACAAGAGGACCAGGAGGGCCAGTGCGAAACTGAAAGCGCCGGTGGTCCAGGCCAGCAGGCTAAAAAGCACAGTCAACAAGACGGGCGCGGCGAATAGCAGGATGGGACGCGAGTGAAGCAGGGCACGGACGCCATCCTGGACAATCGGAAATAGGAAGGCGAGAATCGCGAGTAGCAGGACAAGCAGAACCAGCGCGTGCATCCGTTACATTTAGACTACAGAGATTGCATGCCTGGTTTCAAGCTGGACAGACTGGAGAGAGGTTATAGGCGGGCCGGGCAGGGCTGAGCGCCCGGCCCTGATGGAGGCCCGCCTTCCACGATTGCGCGGCTACTTGGTATCGGCCGTGATGCCGCCGCCGGTGGGCTTCCGGTCGGCCTTGATCTTCCGGGTATCGATCGTTTTCTGGAAGTAGTCGTTGGCTTTGTCGATGTCGGCCTTGTAAGCTTCCGTGCTGTCTTCCAGGTCGGCCTTCTGGCGGTAGAGCAGGTTCTCGTACGCCATGGCGTCGTCGTATTCCGGGTCAAGCTGCAGCGACTTGTCGAGGTCCTTGATGCCCTCGTCGACGATGGGCGCGTTCTTCTCGGCCACCTCGGCGCGCACCTTCTTGTCCTTCAGCGGGCCTGGATCGTCGGGTTTCATCCCCAGCTTGGCCCTGGCTTCGCCGTCCGAGACCAGCGCTTTGGTCCAGGCAATGACGCCGAGGGTGTAGTAAGCCTCTTTGGATTTGGGGTTGAGGGCGATCAATTTCTTGTTCCAGTCGTTGGCCTCGTCCAGTTTCTTCTCGCTGAACAGCAGCGAGGCGATGGAAGCCACGGCTAATTCGTTCTTGGGGTCCTGAGCCAGGACCTGCTGAAATTGATCGTAGGCGGCCTTAGCCATTTGCAGGTTGTCCGGCGAATCGGCGCCCGGAATATACTGCTGCATATAAGCGGTCGCCAGATATAGACGCGCGGTGGCAAAGCTGGGATCGTATTCGACGGCTGTCTTAAAACGCTCCACCGCCTGCGGATACTGCGCGTTCTTGAAGGCTTGCACGCCTTTGTTCAACTGGTCGCGCGCCTTCAGCTTTTCGCAACTGGTGGCGAACACCGACATCGCGGCGATCGCCAGCACCACAAGGGCTTTGCTTCGCATTACTGTCCGGCCTCCATTTGCGGCGTCATCAGTCCGACCTTATCGATGCCGGCGCCGTGCGCGATATCGATAGCCTTAGCCACATACTGGAACTCCAGGTCGGGATCGCCCTTCACGAAAACAACGCGCTCGGCACGCGTCTTGAAGATCTCTTCCAGGCGCGAACCCAGGTTGGCCTCCTGTGTGGGCTCCTGGTTGATCATGTATGTTTTATCTTTGTTCACCACGATCACCACGGTGCGCGTATCCGAGGCCGGCGGTGTACCCGGCGGAGGCGGTTGTGGAACCAGGGCCTCCAGGCCTTTGGGCGTCAGCGGCGTGATCACCATGAAGATAATGATCAACACGAGAAGCACGTCGATCATGGGCGTCATGTTGATGCTGGACATCGCCCCGCCCTTACCCCCTACTGCCATTCCCATAAGAATTGCTCCTTTCAGTTCGCCAAGAACGTAATTCTACTGACCCCCGGCAGCCGGCGCCGGCGCCTTGCCCTTCTGTTGCAATTGCTCGGTGAGCAGCCCAAGTTGGTCGACGCCTGCCGCGCGCAGGTTGTTCACCACGTCCACTACTTTCTCGTATCTGGCGCGCGAGTCGGCCCTGACGTAGCACATCTTATCCAACCGGTTCGTCAACATGTCTTTGACTTTGCCCGGAAGCTGATCGGCGGCCATCTGCGTGGTGTTCAAGTAGGTCTTGCCGTCGCGGGTGACTGCTACGATGATCGCGTCGCTCTTATCGGCGGCTTGCATGGACACAGGGTTAACGGTCTTAACCATATCCACGCTGATGCCCTTGGACAACATGGGCGTGATGACCATGAAGATGATAAGCAACACCAGCATCACATCCACCATGGGAGTGACGTTGATGTCCGCCACGGGCGGCGGAGACTTCGATTTCATAATTACCGACATTTTAAGATTCTCCAGTTCAGGTCAAGTGTAAGGCGTCACGGAGAGAGCCGCGACGCCCCATTCAACTCGCCTTGAAAATCGACAGGCCTAAACCTGTCCCACCACTTTACCGGCAGGCCATGCAGCCCGCCCCAGCATCTACTTGCGTGCCGCGGCGCGCTGCGACCGCTTCAAGAAGTAGTCGATCAACTCGGAACTGGAATTGCCCATTTCTACGTCGAAGGCTTCAATCTTGCCGGTGAAGTAGTTGAACATCCAGACCGCGGGGATAGCCACGAAGAGTCCGATAGCCGTGGTCACCAGCGCCTCGGAAATACCGCCTGCCACGGCGCCCAACCCGGTGGACTTCTCCGTCGAAATTCCCTTGAATGCGTTGATGATGCCCACCACGGTGCCGAACAGTCCCACGAAGGGGGCCGTCGAACCGATGGTCGCCAAGCCGCTGATACCGCGCTTGAGTTCCGCATGCACGATCGCTTCGGCGCGCTCCAGGGCCCGCTGCGAGGCTTCGATGTCTTCGCCGGAGATTTCGGAGCTCATCTGGTGAGCCTGGAACTCCTGCAGCCCAGCCACCACCACTTTGGCGAGGTGACTTTTCTTATATCGGTCGGCGATCTTGATGGCTTCGTCGAGCTTACCTTCCTTCAGGGCCCCCGCCACAGCCGGCGCGAAAGCGCGCGACTGTTTGCGCGCGGCACTGTACGCCAGCAGGCGGTCGATCATGACACCGATCGACCACGCCGACATGAGGAACAGACCGATCACCACCATTTTGGCGGGAACGCCCATCTGTGCCCACAGAGAGCGCGGGTCCCATCCAATGGCGCCCTGCTCCTGTAGTAATAAAAACGCCCAAACCTGCGTTTGCAAAAGCATTGTCCTGTTCTCCTGCGAGTTGAATTAGTGTAACGCTAACTACTGGCTCAACGTGAAATTCACATCGATCTGAGTTACCACCTCCACCGGCTCACCGTTGAGAAGAGTCGGCTGATAGACCCACTGTTTCACCGCTTCCATCGCGGCCGGAACCAGCAGAGGATGCCC
>JBEKIM010000064.1:0-26732 GCA_050011755.1 Bryobacteraceae bacterium
CGACGGCTTCATGATCGAGAAACTGGTCACGCGGGTCCGTTCGATGAGGGTGCGCAAGACCTGCTGCGGATCGCAGCCGCGCGCCATGCGCAATTCCTGGACCTGTCCGAGATCGCGAACTCTTTCCACGCCAGGAAGATCGTCCAGAAAGCGGACACCGCCCTCGGCGGCCACGCGGATGGTGTCGTTCCCGTATTGATCCTGGATGGAAGCGAGGGTACCGTCGAGGACCTTCTTTCCGCGAAAAATCATGCAGATGGAGTCGCACATGTTCTCGGCCACCTGCATATCGTGCGTACTGAGGATGACGGTGACGCCGCCGCGGCGCAGATCGAGGATGGCGGACTGAATGGTGTCGGCGCTGACCGGATCGAGTCCGCTGAAGGGCTCGTCGAGGATCAGAAGCCTGGGCGCCGGAACCACGGTGGCAATGAACTGCACCTTCTGGCTCATGCCTTTGCTCAGTGTCATCACTTTCTGGCGAGCCCACTTTGACAGGTCCAGGCGCTTCAGCCAGCTCTCGACCTCGGCGGTCACCTTGCGGCCGCTGCGCAGCTCTCCGTAGAACTCCAGCATGGGCTGCACCGCCATCTTTTTGTAGAGGCCGCGCTCCTCGGGAAGGTAGCCGATCAGTTCGGAACGCGCGCCCATCATTTGATTGCCGAACACGCGGACGTCGCCGCGGTCGGGATAGAAGATGCCGGCGATCATGCGCATGGTGGTGGTTTTACCGGATCCATTCGGTCCGATAAAGCCGTAAACCGCGCCTTCGGGAACGTTGAGCGAGAGGTCGTCTACGGCGGTTACCTCGCCGAACGTTTTCGTCACATGCGAGATCTGGACGGCGTCCATCTGAACCGGCAATCTTAGCAGGTTGCGGATCTGTGGAAACGCGGGCGCGTGGAAAGGACCTATCATATACGAGAGTGGTGTCCCTGCTTTCCGTCCATGCGCGCTTCCCGAACCAGCATGCAGCCGGCATTTTCTCAGGCCGGGAAACCGAGGGGACAAACGAAGTATGACAAGGCGTGAGTTGGCCAGGATGCTGGCGTGGGCGCTGGTGCCGCCAGTCGTGCGGCGCGGCGGCGCGGCGGTGACGGGCGACCTCAGCAAGGCGCGGCGGTATCGCGCGGATGCCCAGGTGCTGGTGTTCTCGCTGCCGATCCTTCGCCGATCCGGTGTGGGAGGGGGCAGCGTAGTGTGGCGCGAATGGGGGGAGCCAGCCGGCTGGATGCGGCTGCTCGAATTCACGGGCTACTCGAACCCGGACCGCGCGGCCGGGTTGAACCGTCTGGGCTTGATCCGGGAAACGTCGTGCCGCGAGGCCGGCGCGATTCGCGAGTCGAACTACTTCGGGGTGATGACTGCCTCGCCCGAAGAGAGCGCGGAAGAGGCGCGCAAAGCCCTGCGGTCGAACGCCACCGAGGCCACGTACGCGGCCATCCACGGGCGCATCGCCGGCGCGGACGTGCAGACCACCACGGCGTTATTCAGGGGACCGGCGCGGCTTTCCGCGGACCGCCGGAACGAGTTGTTCGCGCACGCCGAACAGGTACTGGCCACGGCGCCGAGCAAGCCGCCCGAGTTCCATACCAACGGCGCCGTGCCGGGCCTTTTTCTGCACGCCCTGGCGGAGGCTTTGCGGGCTCCCGACCGGGAGCAAAGCCAGTATGTCTACAATGGCCGGCTGTACCGCCTGTGGTTAAGGCACGCTGCCGATCCGCACACGGCGGCCTACTTCCGCGAACACGGGATCCTGCGCGCGGGCGCGCGGGTGGTGCGGGTATCGGGCAAGGTCAGACGCGAGGCAGGCGGCAAGGAAACGGAATTCCGGGTGTGGATCGAAGAAGGTGCGGAGCAACCGGTGCCGCTGCGGATCGATTTTCAGCCTAAGAGTTATCTGCGGCTGGTCTTTGAGGCGGAAGCCTGAAGGTGGGACTTAAGAGTCCCGCCGGCACGCTGAAGCGTGCGCCACGGACGGCAGCGGCGCGCGCACGGGGCGTCCCGGCGTGACATTGCGCAGCCGGCCTTCGCTCACCACCGGGACGCCATTCACCAGCACGTAGCGGATGCCGATCGAATAGCGGGCCGGGTTTTCGTAGCTGGAAGCGTCTGCCACCGTTAGGGGATCGAAGATGGCGAGGTCGGCGTCCGCGCCTTCCCGGATGCAACCTTTATTGCGCATGGCCGGGACCCGCTGTGCGAGCCGCTGCGCGGGCAGCAGGCTCATTTTGCGGATGGCGTCCAGCAAGCCCATCGCGCCGGTTTCGCGGACATAATGGCCGAGGACGCGCGCAAAGGTGCCGGAGCTGCGCGGGTGCCCCTTGCCATTCAGCAGCCCGCCATCGCTGGCGATCATGACGTCCGGGTTGGCCATGGCGGCCTCCAGGGCGGCGGGCGGAATCATGTGCAGGATCACTCCACCACCCAAGCTGCGAAAGCGTGGGAAGGATTCGGGAGTGAGACGCTCGCCGGTAGCGGCCCATTGCAAGTCGCCGTAGCCGATACCTAAAACGCCCTGCCAGCCGGGATCGAACAGGGCGGATTCGATGGCGGACATGGCGGCGGTATAGGGATACATCTCGGTGGTGATGTCGAGTTGGCGAGCGCGGGCCTCGGCGATCATGGACAGCAGGCGCGGCGTCTCGGCGAGTCCGCTACTGGCAATGTGTGCGACATGCACGGGGGCGCCGGTCAGCGCGGAGGCGGCCATCACTTCTTCGAGGGCGTTCACGCTTTCGCTGCCGGGGGCGCGCAGGTGGACGAAGCAGGCGGCGCCCGCATGCGCGGCGGCGCGAAACATCTCCAGGATTTCCCAGCGCGACGCGGCGGGCGTGTACTGGATTCCCAGTCCGACGCCGGCGGCGCCGCGCGCCAGGCCCTCCGCGATCTGGCGGCGGCACGCGGCGATCTCTTCATCGGTAGCGGCGCGATGTGCGGCATCGCCGGTGGGGAGGAAGCCGCCGGGATCGCGCATGACGCGCATGCGCACCGGAATGTGGCCGACCGAAGCGCCATAATTGATCAACGCCTGATTCTTGCGGTGGTCGTACCACGCATCCACATCGGCGACGCCGACTTCCATTTCAAGCGCGGTGGTGACGCCGTCCATGGCTTTATAGCGGTAGTTTTCGGCGTCCTGGCCGTGGGAATGCAGATCGATGAAGCCGGGCGCGACCACCATTCCGGAGGCATCGATGACGGCGCGGCCGTCAAGGGGCGCGGCGGAAACGGCTGCGACTTTGCCGCTGGAAATGCCCAGATTGCGAACGGCGTCGAGGCCGCTTTCGGGATCGACCACGCGACCGTTACGGATGACCAGATCGTATTGTTGAGCGCTGAGCGGCGTCAGCAGCAGGAGGACCCAGGCTGCGCGCATCGGAGCCGATTAATGCGCGGCGATCATGGGCCGGATGGCGACGGCTACGACGACCATGATGGCCGAGGCCGCCGGGATCACCAGCAAGGCTTTCTTGAGGCGCTTGGGATCGCCGCCGCCGATGGCGCCGATGATGCGCGAACTCACGGCCAGGCCGCACCAGCCCAAGGTGATGACTACGCCCATGGCGGTGCCGGTCATGCGCGGAAATGCGTCGCCGACCATCGCGAGCGTGGTGGGGAAGACGGGTGCCATGGAAATACCGGCCAGAAAAACCAGAATCCAAGCGACCGTGGAACTACTGGTTTTGAGCATCAGAAATGTCGTGATAGTCATCATAATGGCGGCGGCCAAAGTGACCAGCGGCGCGGGCACGCTGATGAGGATGGGGGAAACCGCCACACGGCCAATCAGAAGGCCGAGCGCGAAGCCCAACGAGAGAATGTTCAGCGCGCGCGATTCGGGGATGCCTTGGGCGATCAAGTGCTGCGCCAGCCAGTTCCAGACGCCCACTTCACAAGCCACGTACAAGAACATGAACAGCGCCAGCAGGAAGAGCACCGGCCGGCCGAGGACCGGGCCGACGTCGGAAAAATCGAAGCTGCGCGCGCCGCTGGGAGGCGGCATGGGCGTGAGGATGTGGACGACCAAAGTTATGGCCGTCAGCACCGCGACCGTGTAGCAGAGCCGGATGGAATTGCGGCGCATGAGGTTGGCAGAGAGGAAGGGAGTGGCCAGTCCGCCGAGTCCGAAGAAGAGATTCAGCAGGTTAAGGGTGGTTGCGCGGCGGTCCTGGCTGATGTCGCTGACCAGGGCATTGGCCGCGGTCACGATGATGCCGCCGCCGAGTCCCAGCAGGAAGAGATACACCGTAATGCTGCGGAACCCTTTGGATTGAGGCAGGGCGAAAAGCGCGACCGTAATCAGGGCCAGCCCGAGCACGAGGCCGATCTTCTTGCCTTCGTTGTCGATCAGCGGGCCGACGCCCACGGAGGCGATGATCAGGCCCAGCGCCTGGGTAAAGGCGATTTGTCCAAGCTGGCGGGGCGTGAGGTGAAAGCGCGCGGAGAGATCGGGCAGGATGGTCCCCAGCATGGCGGCAATCATGCCGTAGACGAAGATTGCAAGAATGGCGGCAAGGATCAGCATGGACCGGATGGTATCAGAATTCGGGAGACAGCGCGGCAAGGGGATGGCTTGGTAAAGCGATAGTTTGCAGCGTTACAGGTCTCGTTATCCTGGCCGCCTTGAAACGCGAAGCGCCCACTGCTACCATTTTGTTGGGTAAAGCTTGCGCAAAGTCTCACTCATCGCATCGAGCCGGATCATCGGGCGTGGAACCCTGAACTGGATCGCGGAACGGCCTATCGTGGTTTCATTCGAGGTCACGGATTCGTGTACCTGTTACTGCCGGCACTGCGATCACGGCGGGCCGAAAGACGAGAGCGCCAATATGCGGCCGCACGAATACCGGCGATACATGGAAGCGCTGCGTCCCTGCGTGGTGCAGATTTCGGGCGGCGAGCCAATGATGCGCGACGATCTGCCGGAAATCGTGCGCGAGATCAAGGGCAGCAGGCACGTGCCCTACGCGATCCTGGTATCGAACTGGTCGTTGATGACGGAAGAACGCTACCTGGAACTGCGCGCGGCTGGTATCGACCAGTTTTCGGTGAGCCTGGACTTCCCCGACGAACGGCACGACGATTTCCGCGTTCATCCGGGACTTTACAAACACCTGCGCGGCCTGGTGCCGCGACTGGCGCGTCTGGGCTACGACGATATCGTGCTGAACAGTTGCATCACCAGCGCGAATGTGGACGAGATCGGAGCCCTGGCCGGGCAGGCGAGAGACTGGGGAGTTAACCTCTGCTACAGCGCGTACTCGCCGAAGCGCACCGGCGCGCGCGACTACTGTTTGCGCACTCCAGACCAACTGGGGTCGCTCAATAAGGGATTGGACATGGTCGAGTTGATGCGCGACGAGACCCACTGGATCGTGAATTCGCGAAGCACGCTGGAGTCGACGAGGCGATTCTAGTGGTGCGGAGCAACGGCATGCTGCAACCCTGCTCCATGCAATTCCAACAGTTTCCGCTGGAAGCGCGCGACCGGATGGTCCGCGAATTTACCGCGGGCAACACGTGCGGCGAGTGCTACGTCTCCATCCGTTCATACCTGGATAAGAGTTTTGTGCAGCTTGCAGGGGAAAACGTGGCCGACTTCTTCTCGTTCCAGGTGCGTGAACCGCACTAACGGTGCGCCGGAGAAAGGGCGGCCTCGGTGGTTACAGTCGCGGTAACTGGTTCCCCAATCCGCATTTCAGTCCAGTTGTAGCCAAATTCCTTCCCGCAATCCAGGCAGACTACATAGGTAGAGTGGCGTTGCCCGGGAGCCGGTGTGAAGCCACCTCTCCGCGCGGGCGTGATGGGGAACGTGGTCCTGCTGTGAGAGCATCCTAACAAAGCATTAAACAGATTATTTAACATAGCCGCAACCCCCTTCAGTTGCTTAGATACAAAAACAGCCTTCCTGGTTTCATTTACGAAGTGAGATGAGAAATGGATGGGTGTTACCGAACCGAAACCCACCGGCTCACATAACCCACCGGCTCACATAGGGTAGTGAGAGTTGTCCTGGAAACGTTTCACGCGAGGAGTTTGGCGGCCACGGCGGCGGCGATCTGCTGGCCGTGAAAACGCCCGTTCTCAATGAAGATCTCGTTGGTGTGCATGCCTGCCACAATAACCCCAGCCAGGTAAACGCCGGGGCGCTCGCTTTCGAGCGTTTGCGGATCGCTGCGCGGCTTCTGCGTATCGGGATCGAGCGAAATCCCTATGGAATTCAAGAAGTTGAGGTCCGGGCTATAGCCCGTCAGCGCGAAGACAAAATCGTTTTTCAGTAGCGCTTCGCCCGCCGGAGTCGCGAGCCGAATGGCATCGGGAAGGATTTCGATAACCTGTGAGCTAAAGTAGGCTTGGATTTCGCCGCACTTAATACGGTTCTCGATATTCGGCTTGATCCAGTACTTCACTTTCTCGGAAATCCCAGTACCACGATGGATCAGTGTTACGCGGGCGCCAGTCCAAAACAGTTCTAATGCTGCGATTGCCGCGGAATTCTTAGCGCCGATCACTGCCACGTCGTGGTTATAGTACGGGTGTGGCTCTTTGTAATAGTGAAGAACCTTACTTAAGTCTTCGCCGGGGACATTTAATAAGTTCGGAACGTCATAGTATCCGGTCGCCAGGACGATCTTGCGGGCTGTATAAGTATGATGGCAGCCCAGGCGGTCGGTGGTAGATACCTGAAATGCGCCATCTTCACCGGCGATGAAGGTCACGCGCTCGTAGTCATGGATATTCAGCTTGAAATGATCCGCGACACGGCGATAGTACTTGAGCGCCTCATGCCGGTTGGGCTTCTCGTTGAGGCTGGTCATCGGGATATTGCCGATTTCCAGCAGTTCCGGGGTGGTGAAGAAGACCATATTGGTCGGGTAGTTGTAGAGCGAATTCACCACGCAGCCCTTCTCGATAAGGACAGTGGGAATGCCGCGCTGCCGCAGTTCGATGCCGCAGGCCAAGCCAGTCGGGCCGGCGCCGACCACGACGACGTCAAAATCCGTCACAGCTTGCTCTCGACTTCGGCGTAAACGCGTGCGAGCGCCGCGGGGAGGGCGCTGGGGTCCTTACCGCCGCCCTCCGCCATATCAGGCCGGCCGCCGCCCTTGCCGCCGACGGCTTGCGCCAGGGCGGAAGCCAGCTTGCCGGCGTGCACTTTGGACGTAAGATCCTTGGTTACGGCTGAAACGATCGAGACGGCGGAATCTTCGACCGACGCCAAGACCACCACGGCGCTCTTCCACTTGTTGCGCAGCTCGTCCACCAGTTCGCGCATCTGCTGGCGATCCAGGGAATCGGCCTGGACAGCGAGGACGTGCGCGCCGTTGACGGTGCGCGCCTGGCTCTCCAGTCCGGCAGCCGCGGCGTGCGCCAGCTTAGTCTTCAGATCGCGCTGCTCGTGTTCCAGCGCTTTCTCGCGCGCCAGCATTTTCTCCACGTGATCGATCAGTTCGGGCTCGGAGGCTTTCAACAATTCGGATAGCCGGTGGAGGGTTCCGGTGAATTCCTGATACTGGCGAACCGCGCCCTCGCCGGTTACGGCTTCGATGCGGCGGACGCCGGCCGAGATACTACCCTCATACACGATTTTGAAAACACCGATATCGCCGGTGCGGCGGACGTGCGTGCCGCCGCAAAGCTCCTTGCTGAAATCCGGAACGGAAACCACGCGCACTTGTTCGCCGTATTTTTCGCCGAACAAAGCCATGGCTCCGGTAGCGACGGCCTGTTCGAGCGGCAGCACCTTGGTTTCGACGCCGCTATTGCGGAGAATCTGTTCGTTCACCAGCCGTTCGACTTCCTCGATTTCGGCTTTATCCATGGCTGCATAATGGGTGAAATCGAAGCGCAGGCGGGGTGGCTCGACTACGCTGCCGGCCTGCTTTACATGTGTGCCCAGCACCTGGCGCAGCGCGGCGTGCAGCAGATGCGTGGCGGTGTGGTTGCGCATGGTGGAGAGCCGCAGCGGTTCGGCAACCTCGGCGCGCAACTCGTCGCCCACGCGGATCGGCGCGGAAGTGACGATGCGATGCACGGTGAGGCCAGGCACGGCCGGATAAGCCGTTTGCACCTCGGCGACTTTGTCGCCGCCGGCCGAGTACAGGCTTCCACGGTCGCCCACCTGCCCGCCGGTCTCGGCATAAAACGGCGTGCGGTCGAGCACCAGCTCGGCTTCCACGCCCGGTCCAATTTCTTCGCGCAACTGGCGATCCACCAGCAGGCCTTTCACCTGCGAAGCGGCTGCCAGTTCGTCATAGCCCAGGAATCGCGTACGGCCCTGCTCGACCAGCTCCTGATAAGCCGGCGCGATGGCGCCCTTCTCCGCACCCTTCCAACTGACGCGGGCGCGATCGCGCTGACGCTCCATTTCACGGTCGAAGCCCTCATGATCGATGGTCAGGCCGCGGTCGCGGGCCATGTCTTCCTGTTCGTCGAGCGCCAGGCCGAACGTATCGTACAGCTTGAAGGAAACCGTGCCGGGAATCAAGCGGCCGGACAGCGATTTCACTTCGTCGTTGAACATGCGTTCTGCCACCAGGAAGGTAGTCGCGTAGCGATGCTCTTCGTCCTTCACGATGCGCGCGATGCGCTGCACGCTCTCCCTCAGTTCGGGGTAGGCGGGCTCCATCAACTCAGCTACCGCGCCGGTGAGCTTGTAGAGGAACGGCTCTTCCACGCCGATCAGGCGCACGTGGCGCATGGCGCGGCGCATGATTTTGCGCAGCACGTAGCCGCGGCCGTCGTTGGCGGGCAGCACGCCGTCCTGAATCAGAAAAGTGGTGGAGCGGGAATGGTCGGCGGCGATGCGCAGGGCGGTATCGACGCGTTCATCCTCGCCGTAGGATACGCCGAACATATCGGCGGCGCGCGCGATGATGGGAAAAATCAGGTCCGTATCGTAAACCGACAGCTTGTCTTGCAGCACCGCCGCGGTACGGTCTAACCCCATGCCGGTGTCGATGGAAGGCCGGGGCAGGGGCGTCAGGACGCCGTTTGCGCCGCGGTTGAACTGCATGAAGACGAGGTTCCAGATTTCGACGTACCGGTCGCCCGCGTTGACGGGAAAGACCTCGTGTTCGTGGCCCGGCTCAGCCGCGCCGGGGCCCATATCGTAATAAATCTCGGAACACGGCCCGCAGGGACCGGTGTCGCCCATCTGCCAGAAATTGTCCTTCTCGTCGAGGCGGAAAATGCGCTCTTTGGGCACGCCCGCGACCTTCTGCCAGAGTTGCTCGGCGTCGTCGTCCTCGCGGAAGACGGTGACGTAGAGCCGTTCTTTGGGAATGCCGAAGTCCTTAGTGACCAGGTCCCAGGCGAACTCGATAGCCTCGGCCTTGAAATAGTCGCCGAACGAGAAATTGCCGAGCATTTCGAAGAAGGTGAGGTGGCGGCGGGTGTGGCCGACGTTGTCCAAGTCGTTGTGCTTGCCGCCCGCGCGCACGCATTTCTGGGCCGTGGTGGCGCGGGAGTAGTCGCGTTTTTCGAGGCCCAGGAAAACGTCTTTGAACTGGTTCATGCCGGCGTTGGCGAACAGGAGCGTGGGATCGTTCGCGGGGACCAGCGAAGAACTGCGCACCACGCGATGGCCGCGCGCGGCGAAGAAGTCGAGGAAGCGCTGTCGGATGTCGTGACCTGTCACGTATTTATTGTAGCGGTGGGGCGAGTGTCAGTGCAGGTCTACCGAAGTATCGGCGCAGGCCGCGGCCACCATCAACCGCGGCCCGCGCCGATGGGTTACGAGTTATACGAAGCGCTGCCGGTGCGCACGCCGTGCGAACTGACCGCCTTCTCACCGGACGAGGCGATATCTTCGGCGCCGGTCTCCTTCAGCAGATCTTTCGCGCGGGAAATCTCGTTGGAAGTCTCGCAATGCACGGAGAGCAGCACGCCGCCCTCTTTCACGCGGCCCTCATAGCGCTTGGCTTCGTACTCCGGAATGCCCATGCCGACCAGCGCTCCGATCAAGCCGCCGACCGCGCCGCCAACTCCAATGCCGGCGAGCGAAGCCATAATCGGGCCAGCCGCGATGAAGGGACCCAGGCCCGGGATAGCGAGCGCGCCGATGCCGACCAGCAATCCCAAAGTTCCGCCGACCACGCCGCCGGTGGCCACGCCCGTGGTGGCGCCTTCGGGCGCCTTGGTGTTTTTCTCATGCGCGAATTCTCGCGAGCTCTGCTGGTCGGGCAGCAGAACTGAAATGTCGTTATAAGAGAAACCCGCCGCGGCGATGCGGTCGACGGCGCCTTCCGCATGCGCGCTGTTTCTGTAAATACCAAATACTGCCGTGTTTTTTCCTGCCATTTGATTGCTCCTGTTTGAAAGTAAAATTTAGTGCTTGACCGAGATTTCATCGGTCACGCGGTCCGCGCTGCCGGTAACTTCGACAGCTTTGGCCACCAGCGTCCGCTTTTCCTCCTCGGACTTGACGGGCCCCTTTAGCGTCACGGCGCCGTTTTGGCTGATGATCTTGACGTTATGGGCGTAGCTCGAAAGGGATTTGTCCGCCATGATGGAGCGGCGGATGTTGCGGGTTAAATCCCGATCGGAGGTGTTGTTCTTCTGCTGGTCGGCGGTGACCGCGCCGGGGCTACGGTCCGCCTGGTTGGCCTTGGTGTTGTCTGGAGACTGGGCATAGGCGGCCAGGCCTGCGAGACACAGTAAAGTGGCTAAAATTGTCTGCGAGTATTTCATTGTTTTGAGTGAATGTTGGCGACTCCATTGCATGAGTCTGCAACGGAAGGTCGCCCTCCTTTTTGTTTGTTCGCTTTGGCCCGATCCCGATTGAGTTCGAATCGGACGGTTGCCGATGAGGGAGCACCTGGCGCGCCGTTGTGCGTTCGCGCCCAGTGGATTACTTGCAGCAGCCGGACTGCCGGCAACGATGGGTTCAGGCGTGCTTCGTTTTGGCGTCGGGGCGGGCCCGGTCCATGTACTTCATGGTTTCGAGATCGAGCCGGATGAGGTCGCCGGTCTTGATGAATTGCGGGACCATAATCTCCAGGCCATTGTCGAGTTTGGCCGGCTTGAAGCCGGTGTCCTGCTGCTGGCGAGAGGCGGGCGCGGTATCCGCGATTTTCACTTCGAGAGCATCCGGGATTGCCATGTGGACCGGCCGCCCGTTCACGAATTCAACCGTCAGCTTCATCCCAGGTTCCAGGAAAGCGGCGCGCGAACCGGCCAGCGCTCTGGCGACCTCGATCTGTTCATAGTTGTCCGGATCCATGAAACAACACTGATCGCCGTCCAGGTAGAGGAATTCGAGGGGGTGCTTCTCGACGGGTAGATCCTGCAGCCTGAGTTCGCCGCGGAAGCTGTGCTCGCGAAACGTCCCGGTATCGATACTCTGCAAGCGGGCGTGGGTGGCGCCGCCCATCTGGCCCTGGCCCGGATGGTAATCCGCGGCGACGACCCGGTAGGGGTGATTCTCGAGGACGATCACCATTCCCGTGCGCATTTGAGATGCAAGCACCATTGTCGGCTCCTGTATGGACTTCTTCGTTAAAAACGGATGCTGAAATCCGATTCCATTCTAGCTGGAAGCGGGGCTCAGCGCGTCTGTTCGATCCAAGATACGAGCGGCTGGAGGTCGTGCGCCCAGAAAAGCGTTAAGCCGCGCTGTTGGGCATCGGAGAGGTGACGCAGCTTGTAGACTCCACTGAGTACCGCTGCTGGGACGATGTTGCGCGTGCCGAAATCTTTGGTCCAGGTTTCGGCCTTTACGGCGGCATCGTTATTGAGACGCTTGATCGAGTTCAGGGCGGAGTTCGACACTTTACACTCAATAGGCAAGATGCGATGGTCCCAGAGCCGGACGACGATGTCCGCCTTGCGCGATCCCAAAACGCTTTCCCGGCAGAACTCGCCGGCGCTGGGGGCGAGGTTCAGAGTGGGTATCGCCCGGGTAGCGACTCTCGCTATACCCGCCCCCGCAATGGTGTTGGCGACCAGAAGTTCCTGCGCTTCCTTGCCCTCATGGCGCCGGGCGGTGCCCGCGCTGCGGGCCGCCATAAGTGCCGCGGAGGCTAGCACAGCCGCGGCGCGTTCCTCCGCGGCGGGTTCGCGGTTTTCCGCCACCCAGGGGAAACGACGGCGGTCGAGGCCCATGTGCACGATATCGATAATACGGCGCACCATGGCGGGATCTTTGCGTAGACGGGCTGGGCTAAGGCTCCCTTCGGTCAGCGTCTTCAGGTCGTCGGCCGATAGCGGCGGGCCCGCGAAATACCGAAAGGCTTCCAGAAGACTCGGATTCGCCAGAACCTCGGTGGCGCGCCGGTCGATCTCCGCTAAATCGCCGCTGGCGGTGAGTAACTGGTCGACGAAGCCTTCATAACGTACGAAAGCGTCAAGATACGATTTCAGCGGCTCGTGCATGCGCTCGCTGCGGAAGATTCCGGTCGCCACTTCTATGCCCGCCGCAAGCTGCTCGTCGGTCCATCTCGGCGGCGCAATCATGCTTCGGCCTGCAAGAGCAGTGCGGGGCCGGGCACGAAGAGGCGCTCCATCTCGCGCGGTTCGAATTTCGTCAATCCGCCCGCGTAGGTCCGCCCGTGGCGGACATCGGTGGCTTTCGCGAGATATGCCGCCAAGCGGTCCATTACCTCCGGCGCCAGCGGATCGCGCGGGTAAAGCCCGTGAGCGATGTTGATATGCCGGGCATCGATCAGGTTTCGAACAAATGCGGGCGGCCGGCGCGCCATGTAGGTAGCCAGAATCGGCGCCGGAGCTTTCAGACCGACCGACCACCAGGCTCTACGGTTCGCGGCTACATAACCATCGGCCACGCCGGCGGCCTTCGCGAGCTTCAGGAAACGGTCGATGGCTTTGCGTTCCTCCCGATCGAACCACGAAAGATCGACGGGGAGGTCGATGACGTCTTTGAGGCTCGACATATCGGAAAGGGCGCGGCCCGCCTGGAATAGCTCGCGGGCCTTCGTCACGCTTCGAAACAGAACACTGGTGGGCAGGCCCAAGCTGTGCTGTCCTGCGATCCATACACGATTTGCCCCGGTTACCTGACCGCGATGCACCCGGCACAGTTCGCCGAGTTCGACAAAGCCGGACGGGGCGGCTTTGGTACGCCGCGTCAGATGCGACCAGCGGGCCTGGTTTTCTAGACGGTCCCGCGGCAACCATAAGCCACCTGCGAGCGGTGCGATCTGGCCGGCATCGTCGACCCGGCGGATGTGAATGCTCTTGGGCTTGGATCCGATTTGAAATGTGCTGATGACGGCCGTGGCAGCGGCATCGGCAAACGGCCTGGCCGTGGGTTCCACGACCGTAAGACCCTGTCCCCCCAGTTCGTTGAGGAACATGGCGCGCATCAGGCGGCCGTAGTTGACGTCCAACCATTCGGCTGCCGTGATGAAGGCGCCGAAATCGCCCGCTTTGGCTTGCAGAACGGTGGCCAGAAAGAAATGCACATGTAAACCGGCAAGCTGGCTGGCGTCATATCCAAGACCGCGTGCTTCCGTGGTCAGCCATTGCTTCCATTTCGCCGGGACAATATGGTGCCGCACGTACGGAGGATTGCCCACGTAGAGGGTGCTACCCGCGGCGGGGGGCAGCTTGACCTCTCGGTAATCTGCCAGCAGAATCCGCGACCTGGGCGCAAATCCGGCGGCCGCCAGATTGCCGCGGGCGATCAACGTGGCCACGGGGTCGACATCAATGCCGATCAACTCGGCCTTGGGAAACCGGTGGCCGGCAGCTAGCAGGAATCGTCCCGAGCCTACGCCGGGGTCGACGATGCGTTCGGGCGCGGAAGGGGCGCTCCCTCGAAACGTGCCCGCCCAATTCACCATCGCTTCGACGATCGCGAAGGGTGTGTACGTGGCGCCTTGTTGGCGGCGTTGCGCGGGCGTTCGCAGGGTCGCGAAAGCTTCTCCCAGCGGATCGCTCCGGCGGCTCACCGCGCTCCTCAGCGCTTCCGTCGCGTCGTCCGGCAAGTCGCCGGCCCGGCGGATCAGGGCCGCCTCCGCCGGCGACAGAACGGGAACCCGAAGGGCGCCCAGCGCGGCGGCGGCGGCCAAGACGTCGGCCTCGGTTTCCAGACGGTAGCGCATCTTGGCGGGCTTGCTCAAGGAGTCCTCGAATGAGAAGCCCATCTGCCGGGGGCGTGCGTCCACTCACTTCCTAATCGGCAGCCAGGCTAAATGTGATTATAAGCCTTGGTTTTGGGAACCGGCGCCGCCCTAAAACGTATTATTGTCAGGGCCTTGCCCCTGCAAACCCATGTGGAACGACATTCGCCGCGCTTTTCGAACCCTGCTCCGCGAGCGGGCGTTCGCATCCATGGCCATCTTGAGCCTGGCCGTCGGTATCGGGGCCAATACGGCTATCTTCTCGGTGGTGAACGGAGTACTCTTGCGTCCGCTACCCTACCGCGATCCGGAGCGGTTGGTGACGCTGCGCGAAGTGGTCCCCAAATTGGCCCATCTTTATCCCACCCTGCCGGTCAACTTCAGCCACTATTACGAGTGGCGCAAGCATTGGTCCGCTGTGGAATCGGTGGCCCTCATCGAATCCTCCGCGCCGAACCTGACGGGAGCGGGTGAGCCCGAAATGCTCAACGGCGCGCGGGTTTCAGCGAGTATTTTCCGGGTTCTGGACGTGAATCCACGCTTGGGCCGCGGCTTCCAGGACGAGGAAGACCCCGATGGCCACGATGGCGTGGCCGTGATCTCCGATTCGCTCTGGAGGCGGCGATTCAGCGGCGACCGGGCGATTGTCGGCAGGAAGATCACGCTCAACGGAAAACCGCACGTGGTGGTGGGAGTGCTGGCGCCCGATTTCCAGTTTCCCGCGCAGAACGACCTGTGGGTCCGCCCGGGTGTAGGCTCCAAGACCGACGTGCTCCAGCCGCTAGGCTATACCAAGGACGATCTTGACGAGATTAACGGCGATTACAACTGGGCAGCCATCGCGCGGCTGCGGCCGGGCGTGACTCCGCGGAAAGCCCTGGCCGAACTGAACGTGATCCAGGCCGATATTTCGAAGCGTATTCCCGGCGAGAAGATGGACCTGCACGCCGCGATTTCTTTGTTGCAGGAGGATATCGTAGGGAAGTCGCGGCGCGGCCTGTTGGTGTTGTTGGGGGCCGTGGGGGCCGTGCTGTTGATCCTGTGCGTGAACCTGGCGAACCTTTTCCTGGCGCGCGCCGCCGGGCATGCCCGCGAATCGGCCATACGGATGGCGCTGGGAGCGGGCCGCGCACAACTGGTGCGCCAATCGCTGACGGAAAGCCTGGTGCTGGCCCTGGCCGGCGGTATGCTGGGCATCGCGCTGGCGGCTTGGGGTGTGCAGCTTCTGCTGCGTGCGGCGCCGCTCGATCTGCCGCGCCTGGCCGAAGTTGCGGTGGACGGGCGCGTCCTGGGTTTTGCCCTGGCGGTTTCGCTGGTCACCGGCGTGGCGTTCGGAATCCTGCCGGCATTGCGCAGCGCCCGCACACATCCGCAGGAGGCGCTGAAATCCGGCAGCTACACCACCACGGAAAGCCGGCGCGGAGTGCGGCTGCGCAGCGTGCTGGTGGGGGTGGAGGCGGCCCTCAGCGCCATGCTGCTCATTACCGCGGGCCTGCTGATCGGCAGTTTCGTCAGACTGATGCATGTGGACAAGGGCTTCGATATCGAGCGCGTGCTGGCCGTGAGCGTGAAGATGTCTCCCGCCAAATACACAGAGGAATCGCAGCAGACCGCGTTTTTCGATCGCCTTCTGCGGAAGACGCGGTCGCTGCCCGGCGTGCTCTCCATCGGCATAGTGTCGGCGCTGCCGCTGCAGGGCGAAACCTGGCTCGACCTGGCCGCGGCCGAGGGCGACCAGCGCCCGCTATTCGAGCGGCCCATGGTGAACGTGCGCTTCGTCAATCCGGACTATTTTAAGACGCTGCGCATCCCGTTTCGCGCGGGGCAGACCTTCGACGACAGCCAACGCAATCGTAAAGTAGTGATTGTTTCGCAGGGGACCGCACGGCTCTTGTGGCCCGGCCGGAATCCACTGGGGCGCCGCCTGATGCACAACGAGAACCTGGAAGAAGTGGTCGGCGTGACGGCGGACATCCGCAGCACCAGCCTGGACAAAGAGCCGGTCCCGATCATCTACATTCCGTATTGGCAGCGCCCGCGGCTGTCGGCGGCACTGTTGGTGCGCACCGCGATGGACCCGCGCGGCATCGCAACGGGATTGCGCGGCGTCATTCACCAGGTGGACGCGGATGTGCCGGTGCCGGAGATGCAGACGCTACAAGAGGTAATGTCGGACTCCGTGGCGCAGCGCCGTTTCCAGATGACGCTGGTGATGTTGTTCGCCGGCGCCGCGCTGGCCCTGGCCGGGTTCGGCATCTATGGCGTGGTTTCGTATTCCGTGGCACGCCGCCGCACGGAGATGGGCATCCGCATGGCGTTGGGCGCGGGTACGGGCGGTCTGCAGCGGATGGTGTTATGGCAGGGGATTCGCCCGGTGGTGGCCGGGCTGGGGGTGGGAATCGTGGGCGCGCTGGCGGCCGGCCGGATCTTGAGCAGCCTGCTATTCCAGGTGAGCGCGCGAGATCCGCTGACGATCGGGGGTGTAGCGCTGGTATTGCTGGCCGTATCGGTGGTGGCGGCGCTGGCGCCGGCGCGCCGGGCGACGCACGTGGATCCGATGAAGGCGCTGCGGTTCGAGTGAGCGCGGTATGATCGACTGTGCGTCATCGCCTCATGCTATGTGTCGCAGCGGCGCTGCTGCTGTTGGCGTGCGGCGGAAGCCCGACGGTTTCTCCCACCACGCGGGCCACCCAGGCGGAGGCCGGCGATTCGGGGCCAGCGCGCCATCGCCACCGGAGGCGCGGCCCGCGTGGCGCACCAGCCTCGCAAAATGGAGGAGCGCCGGAGGCCGGCAGATTCGACTTCTATGTGATGTCGCTTTCCTGGTCGCCTGGATTCTGCGCTACGGCGGCGGGCCGGAACGATGCGCTCCAATGCGGACCCGAACGCCACTTCGCCTTCGTGCTGCACGGGCTGTGGCCGCAATATGAAAAGGGCGGATGGCCGCAGGACTGTTCCACCGAAACGGCGGATGGAAACCTGATCCACGGCATGCTGGGAATCATGCCGAGTCCCGAACTGGTGGCTCACGAGTGGGAGAAGCACGGCACCTGCAGCGGTCTTTCGCCCAAGGACTACTTTGAGGAAGCCACGGAGGCGTTTCGCAGCGTAAAGATCCCGCCACAATACATGGCGCCGCGGCAGCAGATCGCCGTCAGCCCGGATCGGTTGCGGCGCGACTTTGCCGCCGCCAATCCGAAGATTCCGGAACAGGGACTGGTGGTGCTGTGCAGCCGCAACGGACGTTATTTGCAGGAAGTGCGCACGTGCCTGACGCTGGATTTAGAAGCGCGGCCATGCAATGCGGAAGTATTGCGGGACGCCTGCGAGTCCGGCCAAATCGTGATGCGCCCGCTGCGGTGATGGCGCCGCTTTAGGGTGGATGGCCCCGGCCCGCGAGCTATTCGTCCGAAGACGCCTCTTGTGCCCGGCGGCTCATTTCACGACTTGCATCTTGTACAAGACGCTGGACTTCGTCCTCGTCAACCGTGGGTGCCGGATTGTCGAAGCCGTAATAGGCATCGTCCACAGAATCCGCGCCCATGGAAGCCGCGAACACTTTGAGGTAATTTCTGGTCGGCATGTAGGCCCCTTTAACTTAACACGTTGAGAACCGCAAAATCTCTCTGTCTTGCGATCTCTATCACAAGACTTCTGTTTACTTCCGGGCTTCTTGATCCAACAACTCGAAGCAAAAATCACTTAGAAAGCGCTGTACGACGTCCAGGCGGGCGATTTCGGCGCTGTTGAACGGGTATTCCGTCGTAGAACCCACACATAGAACGCCATATGGCAAATTCTCCTTTCGCGAACGCAGGGGGAAAGCCACCAGAAACTCGTGGTCCATCCCGGTCAAACTGCGGCGGTAAAAATCCGGGCTTTTGTGGAGTTCGACGGTCCTCTTCTGCCAAAGTACGGGGCGGTTGTTCTTGAATGCTCTGCCGCCGACACCGGCCCCGAAAGGCGCACGAAATTCGCCGCGCCGCCCGGTCAGGTCAGTAACCGTCTCCGCCCCATTTTCAATGACACCCGTCGCCACGATGCTCATCGTACGATCCGCGGGTTGGTAGATCACGATGCTGAGTTCGACCTCTCCCGTCCATTTCGGCAGCAGTTCCCCTCGTACCTGATTCGCCACCGTGACAAAAAAGTTACGCATGAAGGTCCTGTGCGAATTCCGCCACCGCTCGCGCACCTGGTCCATCCAAGTCAGGACGTCGTGTGCGTCTACCGCCGATTCCGGGGGTACCGGCGCCACCCGCCAGCCAATGCCGTACGAGTATCCGATCACGGGACGATGCACGCGCAGCGCGACGACGTCGAGGCTCTCGACGAAACGCAATGCCTTCGCCTCGCGCAGTTCCAGTTCGAGCTCCGCATTACGCTTGGCGTTGATATCCTGCACATTCGGCCCCAGGTAGGTCACGCAGGGAAACAGACTCTCCTGCAAATTGAGGGATTGGACTTTTTCCCGATCCACCGGAAACCGCGCCACCAGCGTCAGATCCTCAATCGGATCTGTGATGTGCAGGTGGGTGAGTTCAAGGTAATCCTCCACTCCGTATCGTAGAAGGTATTGGTGTTCGTCCATGGCAAATGCATTCAGCGCCCACCAGGAGTACTCAAATCCGTAGTCCGATGCCACCACCAGGTCCCCTAAGCGCAGGTCCACGTTGCTTACCGAATGCTTCGCGATGCCCGCGTCCGCGGCCAATCTTCCCCGTCCTCGCAGGTGCAGCGCGTCCAGATCGATATCGCCGGTCGTGGCGGGCAACTCGAGCTTGGCCAGATAGGGCTTCGCGTGAATGGGGTTTCGGATATCCAAACCCTCACATTCCACGATCCGGCGGCAATCGCCGTCCCCGTTTAGTATGGTGGTGGAAACCACTTCGCGGTAGTGATAACCGCGGTCCTTCACTTCCTTGTCGAACATTTTGTCGCGCGCCGCGTTCAGCGACCGGATAATGTGCCGCTCCACGGGCTTGGGAACGATGCCCACCGTCTTGTGTACCTGGACTTCGACTTGGCGCTCGGGCCCCAGCACGACCAGGTTCATGTAATTGGCGTCTCCCTCCCGCAAGGAGGCGCCCACGCTAATTACGTGCAACTCACGGTTGGGGCCACCCAGGCTGCTGCTGAAGACCGAACGCGCATCCACGTGCTCGTGGCCATGCAGGATCAAATCTACTTCGTAGGTGAGCGCCGTCCCTAGTAATGCCCCGGCGTTCATCAGTGTCAGCCACCGCTGTAATTCGGAGTGGCGGCTCGCTTCGTTCACCGGTAAAGGATGATGGTGCAGCGCGATTATCTTGAAAACGAGGTCCGGGAATATTTTCGAGTAATTGGACTTGAGATCTGCATACTGTTCCAAGAACGCCTTGAGCTCCATGTCCGGCACAAATCCATTCGCCCCAAATATCCTGGCGCGCGCCGAATCCATGGCGTAAATCCAAATGCGTTCCTCGGGATAGAAGGCGCTGCGTGGCGGATCGCCAAATACTTTCCGGAAAGGATTACGCAGCACCATCACATTACCCAAGAACATCTTGTCGTGATTCCCCGGTACCACGATCAACTTCGGTGCGTCCGGCGAAGCGCACGCTACGCAGTTGTTTTCAAGCGTCTGCAGCAGGGTCTTGGCTTCCCGCAGCCGTTTTACGTTGGGACTGTCGGCTATATCGCCCGTGGCAACGATCACGTGCGGCTTCAGCTCCGCTACCCGGCTGCCAAGTATACCCGCCAAGGGCTCGTTGTGATTCCCGAAATGCAGGTCCGAGATATGCAGGATGCGGAATTCGGTAGCGTGCGCGCCCATATACCGTTCGGCAGCCAGGCGCCTATCCGCCGGGCGGTTGAATGATTATAACCCGACCGGCCGGAAATGCGGCAATGTTTTTCCGGACTTACTCCACGCGAATTAAAACGACTATGGTTAGTTATTTCGGACTCGCGACCCTAGGAAGCTTGTCCCACGACGCCGGCCAGCGGACTGCTGGCGCTGGCGTACAGTTTCTTGGGCATGCGTCCGGCGAGATAGGCGAGACGGCCGGCTTCCACAGCCAGCTTCATAGCCTTTGCCATGCTGGCGGCATCCTCGGCGGCGGCGATCGCGGTATTCATCAGCACGCCATCCGCGCCCAACTCCATGGCGATGGCGGCATCGGAAGCGGTGCCTACCCCGGCGTCCACGATCAGCGGCACGGTAGTGATCATCTCGCGCATGATTCGCAGGTTGGCGCTGTTCTGCACGCCCATGCCGGAGCCGATGGGCGCGGCCAGCGGCATGACGGCGGCGGCGCCGGCGTCGATCAGCTTGCGCGCGTTCACCACGTCGTCATTGGTGTAGGGCAGCACCACGAAGCCTTCCTTCACCAGCACGCGGGTGGCTTCCAGGAGCCCTTCGTTATCGGGGAAGAGCGTTTTTTCGTCGCCGATGACTTCCAGCTTGATCCAGTTGGAGAGGCCGACTTCGCGCGCCAGGCGGGCGGTCCGGATAGCGTCGTCCGCGGTATAGCAGCCAGCGGTATTGGGAAGGATGAAGATTTTGGACCGGTCGATGTAGTCGAGCAGGGATTCCTTGGAGCGATCCGTCAGGTTCACGCGGCGCACGGCCACGGTGACCATATCGGCGCCCGTGGCTTCGTGGCAGCGAGCCATCTCCTGGAAGCTGCGATACTTTCCGGTTCCCACGATCAGGCGGGATTGGAAAGCGCGGCCGGCAATTGTCAGAGTATCGGACATTCTTTTATTGTAGGACGCCGCGCTCGTGGCAGCATTCAATCTTCGGCCTTGTCTTCGAGAGCCTCGATGAGGGCGTGTGGATTGCGTCGATTGTATATGGCCAGGAGTTTTCCGAAGTATCCGGCTTCGACGATCTCCTTGTCTGTTTTGAACGCCACGCTAGTGAATCGGCGGATCTATGTCAAACTTGAGGTGAAGGTGTTCGCAGATCAGTCTACGCCGGGGGCGATTCGCCGCATCACATCTTTCACTCGGCGCGCATACCCGGCGTTTCGATTGTAGGTCTTCAAGATCCCATCGACGTCTTTCTCCCGATATAGCGAGGAGTGCGCCAGGTAGGATGCCACGGCGCGAATGCCGGCGGCCGCGGAGGAAAACGCCGCGCGCCCCGAATTCCATCCGAAGATGTTATTGTTCCTGGCGGCTTTGCCACCGGAGGTTTCCACGAAAGAGAGGCTGGGCAGGAGGCGCCAGTCCAATGCGTACATATCGGCGGCTTCGAGAAAGATAGGGGCCAGGCTGGCCGCGGGGCAATTGCCCTGCTGGAAGAAGTTGCGCAGAGAAGCGAGACGGGGATCCTTGGCGGGTTCGTTGCGATGCTCGGCGGTGGCTATTTTTGCGGATTCCGCATGCGTTCCGGCCGGCAGAGCGACCACACCGGCAAAAACGGCCAAACCGTTCGAAAGCAGCTTTCGCATATCGAAATTACCTCGTTTCAGAAATTTGGTTTTCTTAAAGAACCGGCTCAATCGGCGGCCGGGAAAATACAGGGTATGGGCGCAGAGGCCCGGATCAGCGGCGTGTGTGTGTACAAAACATAAGCTGTAATTATACCATTACGGCCAAGGCGCCTTGTCAAGGGGCTTAAATCGCTGAAAAGATTGACCGTACCGAGTTGTCTCTCCCGACTTTTTGCTAAACGGCATCCTCTCCCAAACGCTCCGGCCGTGTCAAAATCTTGTTATAGGAGGCAATATGCCGAAGATGCGTGCCGTACAGGTTTCGCGCGCCGGAGGTCCTTTTGAGATCGTGGAACGCGAAATTCCAGAGCCCGCCGCGGGTAGCGTGCGGATCAAGGTGCAGGCTTGCGGAGTCTGCCACAGCGATTCGCTGACGAAGGGAGGATTCCTACCGGGCATGCAGTTCCCGCGGGTTCCCGGACACGAGGTCGTGGGGGTGGTGGATGCAGTCGGCGCAGGCGTCGCGGGATGGACACCGGGCCAGCGCGCCGGTCTCGGCTGGAACGGCGGATACTGCGGGCATTGCGACAACTGCCGCCGCGGCAATTTCTTTGCGTGCCAGACGGCCACCTATATTACAGGCGTCACCAGCGATGGCGGCTATGCGGATTACACGATTGCCCGCGCGGAAGCCCTGGCGCGGGTGCCCGACGGGTTGACGGCCGCGGAGGCCGCGCCCCTGATGTGCGCCGGCGTCACCACCTTTAATTGCCTGCGGAACACGGGCGCGCGGGCGGGCGACCTGGTGGCGATTCTCGGTTTGGGCGGACTCGGGCATCTGGGGGTGCAGTTCGCATCCAAGATGGGTTTCAAGACCGTGGCCATCGCCCGCGGCCAGGACAAGGAGCCCTTGGCCCTGTCGCTGGGCGCATTCCGATACATCGACAGCCGCGCACAGGATCCCTCCGCGGAACTGCAGAAGTTGGGTGGGGCGAAAGTCGTGCTGGCCACCGTCACGGCCGGCGACGCCATGGCCGCTGTTCTGGGCGGGCTTGGAGTGCACGGAACCCTGATGGCGATCGGCGCGGCTCCGTCACTCCAATTCGCTCCTCTGAGCCTGATCGCGGGATCCACGGGCATCAAGGGCTGGTACTCGGGTACATCTATTGATTCACAGGATACGCTGTCATTCAGCGTGCTTTCCGGAGTGCGCTCCATGAACGAGATCTTCCCGCTCGAGCAGGTGAATGAAGCGTACGAGCGCATGCTTAGCGGCAAAGCACGGTTTCGGGCGGTTTTGACGATGGGAGATTAGATCGGAGGGAAAACGGCTGCCATGCGACTCTTCACGGCCCTCGATCTTCCGGCTGAAGTAGTCGGCGCGCTCGACGCTCTCCTCGGCCAACTTCGACCCACGGCGCGCATCAAGTGGAGTCCGCCCGCGAATCTCCACGTCACGATCCGCTTCATCGGCGAGTGGCCCGAGAATCGTCTGCCGGATTTGCGCGCCGCGCTCGACGGCCTCCCCACGCGCCCGCCGATTCCGATTCAGATATGCAAGCTGGGCTTCTTTCCCAATCCGCATTCGCCCCGCATCTTCTGGGCGGGCGTGGAAGCGTCGCCGGATTTAGCATCCCTCGCCGGGGAAACCGATGGCGCACTGGAACCCCTCGGCCTCAAGCCCGAAGGCCGGCCTTTTCACCCGCACCTGACCCTGGCGCGCATTCAGAACGCAATTCCCCTGCAAGAGCTGCGGGAGGTCATTGCCGCGCAGCCCACTCTCGACTTCGGCAGCTTCCGCGCAGATCGGTTCTTCCTCTATCAAAGCCGCCAGGGCCCTACCAGTTCCGTGTACACCCAGATTGCGGAGTTTCCGTTTATAAGCTGAGGTATCCTGGATCAAGGAGAGCCCATGGCCGCATCCTCCCCGCCCTTCCCTTACGAAACGCGCCTGAATATTCTGAAGAAGCCGTTGGAAGTGATCGACGAAAAAGCCCTTGCCGATGCTTGCGAGTACAAGTGGTTCAACCAGACCCTCTGCCAGGTGAACGATTCGGTCGTTCGCATGGCTGTAATCGAGGGCGAGTATCACTGGCACAAACACGACCAGGACGACGAGTTCTTTTACGTGATCGAAGGCCGGCTGCTGATCGATCTCGAAGAGCGGACCGTCGAACTGGCGCCACGGCAGGGATTCGTCGTGCCGAAAGGCGTTGTGCATCGCACACGCGCTCCGCGGCGTACGGTGATTCTGATGGTGGAAAACGCGGGCATCGTTCCCACAGGCGATTGATGAGCGCAGCCCTGGGACTCGCGATCGCCTACCTGCTGGGCGGTATTCCTTTCGGATATCTCCTGGTGAAGCTGACGACCGGTCGCGACGTGCGCGCCGCGGGCAGCGGCAACATCGGAGCCACCAACGTGCTCCGGACGACCGGTCGCGCCGCCGGTGTGGCAACTTTGCTGCTGGATATAGGTAAAGGTTACCTGGCGGTCTGGCTGGAAGGCCGGCTGGCGGGCCACAATCCCGAGTGGATGGGGGCGGCCGCGGTGGTCGTCATGATCGGCCACTCGTATCCGGTGTACCTGCGTTTCCACGGCGGCAAAGCCGTGGCGGCGTTCGTGGGCGGCTGGCTCTGCCTTACGCCGCTGCCATTGGCCGCCGGGCTGCTTGTCTTTGTAGTGATGGCCGCATGGACCCGCCATATCTCCCTTGGCTCTATTGTCGCGGCGGGTACCTTTCCGCTGGCCGTCTGGCTCATCGAACATCCACCGCCGATGGTGGTCGCAGCCGCGATTCTCAGCGGCGTCTTGATTGTTTACCGCCATCGTGAAAACATCACCCGGCTGCGCGCGGGAACCGAATCGGTTTTCTCGTTCGGGAGCCGCACGTGATTCCGGCGCCCAAAGACAACACGCTCGCCATCATCGGAGCAGGCAGTTGGGGCACCGCGCTAGCCATCGTGCTTTCGCCGCGTTTCCCGCGCATTCGTCTCTGGGTATACGAACAAGATCTGGCCGGCCGGATGCGGGACGATCGCATCAACGATTTATATCTGCCCGGCTTCAGTCTGCCCGCCAATGTGGCCGTGGAAACCGAATTGGAAGGCGCGCTGGCGGGTGCGGTGACCGTGCTCAGCGTGATGCCCTCGCACCTGGTGCGCCCGATTTATAGCCGGATGCTGCCGTGGCTGAACGCTTCCATGGTTTTCGTGAGCGCCACCAAGGGCTTGGAAAACGGAACGCTGTTGCGCGCCTCCGAAGTGATCGGGGAGTGCTTATCCGCAAGTTTTGAGCCGCGGGTTGCGGTTATCTCCGGGCCCACATTTGCACGGGAAGTGGCACGCGGCGATCCGACGGCGCTGGTGGTGGCTTCCACAGACCTGGCTTTGGCAGCAGGCGTGCAAGCGGCCTTTTCGGGTCCCACCTTCCGTCTTTATACCAGCGCCGATCCCGTGGGTGTGGAAATTGGCGGCGCGGTTAAGAATGTGGTGGCCATCGGGGCGGGTGTATGTCACGGATTGGGATTGGGCAGCAACACCCAAGCCGCACTGATTACAAGAGGGTTGGCCGAGATGACCCGGCTGGCAACGGCTCTCGGTGGCCGGCCTCAGACGCTGGCCGGTCTGGCGGGGCTGGGCGACCTGGTGCTCACGTGTTCGGGAGAATTGAGCCGCAATCGCATGGTCGGTCTGGAACTGGCGCGCGGGCGCAAATTGGATGAGATTGTAAACTCTATGAAAATGGTGGCTGAGGGCATCAAGACGACTAGCGCGACCGTCGACCTGGCGCGCAGGCAAGCCGTTGAGATGCCTATCTCCTGCCAGATGTTTGAAATGTTGAATTTCGGCCTGGCCCCACGGGAGGCGGTCCGAAGGCTGATGGAACGTTCTCTAAAGGGAGAATGACTTTCGGGTGTGAAGGCGCAACAATGCATGGAGCCTGGTGTTATGAGTGATATGGGGGCAGCTGCGATAGCCGCCCTGGATTACGATGCGGAGCTGATGCTCCGGGTTAAAGACGGGGATGGCACCAGTTTCGGTGTACTGCTTGAAAAGCACCGCGCCTCGGTGATTCATTTCATCTACCGGCTGGTGCAGGAGCAGGCCATCGCCGAGGAATTGGCGCAGGAAGTTTTTCTGCGGGTGTATCGCTCCCGGTCCAGCTACGAGCCGACTGCCAAGTTCAAGACCTGGCTTTTTCGGATCGCCACGCATCTGGCTTTGAACTGGCTGCGAGACGAAAAGCACGAACGGGGGCAGGAGCGTTTGGATGATGTATCTGCCGATCTGCCCGCAAGGCAGGTTTCAGACCGGCGGCCCTCGGTGGAGCAGGAACTGCTTTACGACGTGAAGCGGGAGGAAATTCGCAGGGCGGTGGCCGGGTTGCCCGAAAAGCAGCGGGCAGCGGTGCTGATGCACAAGTACGAGGAAATGGAATATACCCAGATCGCGAAGGTGCTGGGCTGCTCGGAATCGGCCGTAAAGTCGCTGCTGTTCCGGGCCTATGAAACGTTGCGCGCCCGCCTGGCGCACATGGGAAACACATGAATTGCCCGATCGAAAGCCGCGAGCCGGAAATTCTGGTAGCTTACGCCGCCGGCGAACTCGAATTGGAGACCGCCCGCGCTTTGGAACGGCACCTGGACGGTTGCGCCGCCTGCCGGCTGATGGTGGCGGACCAGGCTGTCGTCTGGAGAGCGCTGGATGCCTGGGAAGCACCATCGGTATCGCCCGACTTCGACCGGCGCCTGTATCGCCGGATTGACGATGGCGTGCGGCTCACATGGTGGGAGCGGATCACCCGGCCTTTCCGCCCCATGCCGCTGCGCCAGGCGCTACCCCTGACGGCTTCGGCGGGCCTGCTGCTGATGGCTGGTCTACTGCTGCAACATCCCACACCCGTCGCTCCGGCTGCCCCGGCCGGGCAAATCGTGCGGGCGAACCAGGTGGAAAGGACTCTGGACGATCTGGAATTATTGCGCCATTTCAATGCGGCAGATACCGACCAAAGCCCGCATCCCGATGCCATGTAATCGGATACGCACGGCATTTCCGAGGTTTGCATTGGCTATCCTGCCGGCGCTGCTGCTGGCGGCCATGGCCGGCGGCCAGGCGAAGTGCCAGCAGGAGCCCGAAAAGCCCACCGCCCAACAAATCCTGGAGAATTCCATCGACCGCTGGAACCGGATGTCGCCGGAGGAGCGCGAACGCGAACTCGCCAA
>JBEKIM010000065.1:0-21281 GCA_050011755.1 Bryobacteraceae bacterium
ATGGAAGTTTACGCGGATGGTGTAACCGTTGTCGATCAGATACTTCAGCGGGCCGCTCCGGTATTCGAATCGTAGGGTGGGAAGGCCGGCTTTCACGGCGTTTCGAATATCGATAGGAGACTGTTCCTGGCCGGCATTGCAGGCGGCGTACCGCGGATCGAGGGCGCCCCAGTGCGCGGCCCCAGTGGGCCCTTCGTAGGTCCATGGCGTCTTCCACTGGGCTCGCGAAGGGGCAGGCACCAAGAATTCCGCGACAACCAGCAGAACAAACGGGACCCAGCCTTTTCTCAAATTGCAGGCCATTCCGGGCATTATACGCCGCGGCGGCAGGCGACAATTCGATCGGCATCAAAGTGTGGATGCCGCCTGAAGCGCGATTCCGCCCCGGCTCCCGTTAGCGGAAACACACCGCCGATGCAACTTATTCGCTACGGCCGGGTTCCTGGTGGCATCCATGCGAAACCAGATCATCTTATGCAGCATGATTGCCGTTTGGCCATACATCGCCCGCGCGCAGGGCATTACGCCGCTCTGCTCCCCTACTATCGTGGCCAACCAAGTGATGGCTTCCGGCGCGCAGAGAGAGGCGGCCGGAGATATCGCGGTGCCCCCGCTTACCGATCTCGCGGACGGCTTTGCCTGGCCCGATACGCCAGTGGGAGCGATCAAGACCGGGGCCGGCTATGCGTTCTTCGGCAGCGACGGGGGCAATCACGCGCGCCAGTTCTGGCAAGGACGCTGGTATGGAAACAACAAGTACGGCTCCATCACACGAACTCTGGGGACTTTGGATCATCCGCTGGGAACAGCGCCGCCGGTGGATGTTACGATCGGCGCGAATCCGGATCCCGCCGTAAATCCTTACTATCGGAGCTATGACTATATGGGCGGCGGTCCGGTATACAAAGTGCCGCCCGGGATGTTTGGGGACGGCAACTTGCTGCTGGTCTATCATGCCGAGATTCCAACCATCCAGACGCAGAGCTTTTATTCGGTGTTGGGCCTGGCGGCATCGACCGACGATGGCTTGACTTGGACGGACTTAGGCGAGATCATTCGCGTGAACCAGGCGTATCGCACGGATTTAGACGGCTTCGACATTGGGGATGCGCCCCTGGCGCTCTCGCCGGACGGCCAGTACCTTTACATTTACTTCGAGGATTGGCTGGCGAATGGCACCACGCATTGGGGAAACACGCTCACGTTGGCCTCCGTGGCGCGGGCGCCGGTGGCGTCCGTGCTGGCAGCGGCATTCGGCAGCCAACCGCACGCGGCAGCCTTTCAGAAATACTACGCCGGCGGTTGGAATCTGCAGCCGGGAATCGGCGGCTACTCGACCGACCTGAATCCGACTGCGGGATACAGCGGCGAACTCCAGGTGGCGTACAATGCCGCGCTCGAACGCTACCAGATGATCATCGGGGAGGGAGTGGTGGTGGCGTATGCAGAGTCCGTCGACGGCATTACCTGGACGGTCCCTTCCCTGTTATATGACTTCCGTAACTCACCGGGGCAACCGACCACCTATGTGGCGCCGATTGGCGGCGGAGACGACCCGCGAATCCTGGGACGGCAGTTTTATGTGTATTACACCCGGTATCCGCAGGATGGAGAGGGGTGGAACGGCGCCACGGTGAACCGCTTTACCATTTCATGCCAATAGGCCGCTCCGGGGCGGCTATTGCACTTGATACGAAAGGCGTACGTCCGCGTTTTTCGGCGGGAAGCACGAGTTATTATTGCAAGCCTGATAGCGCAGCTTGCCGAGCATGATGCCGGGTCCCTGGGATGCGGCCTCCGGCACTTTGAACTTCACAACAAAATCGAAATCGCCGGTGAAAACGGAGAGGGGCTTATCGGAGAATTCGTACTTCTCCATCTGCGGTTTGGGGAAGACCACCGCGCCAGGCTCCAGTGCGCCGCCCGGAAGCCAGGTGAGCTTGAGTGGGATGAGGTACTCCTCGCTGGGTGTGTTGCTGTTGACGTGAAAGCCGGGCTTGACGGACACGGCGATCTTCGCTTCGATGGAAGCGCCGCGCTTCACCACCAACTTCTGGGAGGCCTCGGCGGTGAGGTATTGGTTACCTTGCGCCCATAAGCCCGGCAGCCAGAGGCACGCGCCGAGGACCGCCAGCAGGGTGCTCGCGGCCTTCCATGATCCCCCCGCCGTGCGCGGGCGCTTGCAATAGTTGTTCGATAGCATTTTCAAATTCACCCTTGCTGGTCAAGCCCACATGGACATCGGCGATTTTGCCGGCCCTGTCGATCAGGAAAGTGGTGGGAAGGGCTTCGATGCCGCCGAACATATCGGCGGTGGAATCGTTGCCCACCACGATGCGATAGTTAATGCCGACATCGTTGACGAAAGGCTTGACGGCGTCCCATCCCTCGTCGTCCATATCGACGCCCAGCACCGCAAAGCCCTGGTCTTTGTGCTTGCGCTCGAAATCCATGAACCAGGGAATCTCGATTTTGCAGGGCCCGCAATAGGTGGCCCAGAAATCCAGCAAAACCACCTTGCCTTTGTAATCGGAAAGGCGCACGGTTTTACCGTCCGCATCTTTCAGCGCGAAATCGGGGGCGGCGTGTCTTTGCCCGTCGGGTTTGAGCGATGCGGCCTTGGCGGGCCTTGCCGGGGAGCACCCATAGATCACGCAGCCCAGCAGAAACCCGGTGAGCAGCACGGCGCCCAGACGCAAAGCCGACATAGGACCTCCCACAGCTTTCAGCATATCGCCACTACTATGGATTATATCGAGATTCGATTGGATACATCGGCCGCCTGGAACCATTGGCGGCGGCGGGCGCGGAAGCGGCCGGCGAGGGTGTACTCGGGATGGGCGGAAACCCCGGAGAATAGCCAGGCGGCCGTGTCGCAGAAACTCTCGCAGACGTATTCGCGCCAGCGGCGTGTGCGGCGCGAGGTGTCGTGCACGGCGAGCGCCCGCTTGCGCCACTCGGCGGACCAACCCAGTTCGCCACGGGCCCGGTTCCGTAGCTCCTCCGAGAGCAGGCACTCGTAGGACCGGCGGCGGGGGTTGCCCAGCCTGACCCAGGCGAAGTGGAAGATCTCATGGACGAAAATGCGGGCGAACTCGGGGGGATGGGCGACGAGATCGGCGTCGAAGGCGATGCGCCGTTCGCGGAGGAAGGCTCCGGCGTGCACGGGACCGCGTGGATCGGCAAGTCCGCGAGCGATTTCGAGGCGGATGGGACGTCCGTCGATCGCCGGGAGACGGCGAACTGAAGTTCGCCGCGGCACGCTGAAGCGTGCGCCACTCGGCCAGGATTCAGGCATGATCATTTCCGTTTTATCCGGCATGGGTGAGCATTTTATGCTGGCTGACGGTGTCGCCGTCAGAGCCCTTCAATTCGCGAAAAACGATGGTGGAGAGGACGGTCAGCCCTCCCAGGACGAAGAAGGCATGGTGGATGCCGCGGATCATTTGCGGCGCGCTCGAATGAAACCGATCGGGGATGAAGAAGGCGGTGGCCAGCGACGCGGTGGCGACGCCGAAGCTGATGGACATCTGCTGCATGGTGCTGGCGATGGAACTGGCGCCGCTGGTTTCGACTTCGGTGACATCCGCATAGACCAGCGTGTTCATGCTGGTGTATTGCAGCGAGCTGAAAAACCCGAAACAAAACGTCTGCGCCACGATGAGCCATACGGGCGTGTGCACACCGATGGTGGCGAAGAGCACGATCAGCAGGCCGAGTATCACGGTGTTGGAGATCAAGACGGCGCGGTACCCGAGGCGGGCCAGAATTCGCGGCATGGTCATCTTCAGGCTCATGGCGGCGATGGCCTGGGGCATCATCAGCAGACCGGATTCGATGGGAGAGAAGCCGAAGCCGACCTGGTAGAGCAACGGCAGGATGAACGGGATTCCGCCGATGCCCAAGCGGGTGAAAAAACTGCCGCTGACGGCCGCGCGGAAAGTGCGAATGCGAAACAGGCTGAGCCGCAACAAGGGAAACGGAGTCCGGGCCGCGTGCCATCCATAGCCCGCCAGCAGCATGAGGGAAATCGCCAACAGGCCGAGGATTTCGAGCGCGCTTAGGGTATGTTCGCCGAACACCTCCAGCACATATGAGAGCAACGCGACGCCCGAGCCAAAGAGAATGAGTCCATCCAGATCGAGAGCGTCCGATTTCTCGCGATAGTCCGGCAGATGCAGATAGACCATGCACAGACCGGCCAGACCGATGGGCAGATTCACGAAAAAGATGACTCTCCAATGAAAGTAGCCAACGATGAGGCCGCCGGCGATGGGTCCGAGCATGGGGCCAATCAAACCGGGTATGGCGACGAAACTCATGGCGCGGATCAGCTCGGACTTGGGAAAAGTGCGCACCATGGTGAGGCGGCCCACCGGCACCATCATGGCGCCTCCGCAGCCTTGCAGAACACGGCAGGCGACCAGCAGGTGGATGTCGTTCGATATGCCGCAGAGAAACGACCCCAAGGTGAAGAGGCCGATGGCGGAAGAGAACACGCGGCGGGTTCCGAATCGATCCGCCATCCAGCCGCTGATAGGAATGAATACGGCCAGGCTCAAAGTATAACTGGACAGCACTGCCTTCATGCTCAGCGGGGCGACTTTCAGGGCGGCTGCGATGGCCGGCACCGCCGTGTTCAAAATGGTGGTGTCGAGCGACTCCATGAAGAACGCGACGGCGACAAGCCACGGTAACAGGCGCTTGCTGGATGTGCCCGGCGGCATTAGATCAGGCTAACAGGCCCGGCGAAGCGATGGGCGGGGCCTATTGGGGCGGCTGCGGTGGCGCCGCGCCTTCGAGCGGGGAGAGGTTGTAGACTTCCGCCAGAGCGTTCAAGTCCGACTTCAGCATGTCCCACTCGCGCTGTAGCTGATCGGTGAAGCGATGATCGGCCATCACCCGGTTCAGCTCACTGGCGGCCGCCAGGGTCTTATCGACCTGTTCGCGGACGGCCGGGTTGTTCTTGTCGCGCTTGTCATGAAAAACGTCGCCAAAACGCTTAGCGGCATCGTGCAGATCGTCCGCCCGGTGCTTGGCGTTCGCTTCGAGGCGCGTGCCGTCGATCATGCTGTGGGATACAGCCTTATCGAAGGAGTTTTTGAATTCACCGGAACTTCTTTGCAGCCGGTCGACCACTTCGCCGACGTCGCTCCGAGTCACCACCATGTCGCGATTGGCATCCTGGGCGCGGGCGGGAACGGGGGCCGCGGTTAGCCACAGGGCCGCGGGGATAAGACATAAACACCGTGCATATTTCGACATAGAATCCTCCGGCGGCGGTGTCGCAATCGGGTCTCCATCCGGTGGGCCGCATCCGCGGAGCGGGCCGCGAGTGTACGAGACCGACCTTAGGAATGAAACGTGCAGCGACGGGAGAGTATGAAAAACGTCGCCGGAGTATTTCGGTCCTATGAGACAGCCCGCGGGGCCACGGACGAATTGAGGCGCGAGGGATTCTCACGGGAACAGCTCAGCCTGCTTTGGCCTGGTTCTTCGGAAGAGGAGATCCACAATATTCCGACGGCGGCCAGCGAGCAGCCCGGTGTAGGCGGAGCGATCGGAGGCATGCTGGGGGGCGCGCTGGGCGTGGCTGGGGGGCTCGAACTCGGCATGGCGGCGACAGCTTTGATTCCCGGGGTCGGACCGGTATTCGCGCTCGGCTTGGCGGGGGCGGCGTTGCTGGGCGCGGGCGGCGCCGTGGGCGGGGCAGCCCTGGGGAATGCGGCTGACGACAAGGCGACAGACGGTATTCCGTCGGATGAAGTTTTCTTTTACGAAGATGCTTTGCGGCAAGGGCGATCGGTGATCCTGGTGCGCGCCGCGGACAATTCGGAAGAAGAACGTGCACACAAAGTGCTCGGGGATGCCGGGGCGGAAAGCCTGGACGCCGCGCGCAAAGACTGGTGGCTGGGACAACGCGACGCCGAACAGGAGCATTATCGCGCTTTGGGACACAACTTCGAGTTGGATGAAGAAGTGTATCGGGCGGGCTTTGAATCGGCTCTGCGCCGCGAATGCCGGGGGAAATCGCTGGACGAGGAAGCCGACTGCCTGAAGTGGTGGTACCCGCACGTCTGGGATACCGAGGCTTTTCAGAAGGGCTACGAGCGCGGAAGGATGCACTGGGAACAGAAGCGGGCCCCCGAGGCGGTGAGCGGCCGTTCAGGCTAGGCGATGAACGAGCCAGGAGATCCATCATGGGGAAATATGCAATTGCTTCGCCCGTTTTGACCTGCATCCTGTTAGCTCTCCCGGCTCTGGCGCGCGACCACACCGCCCTGAATGGCACCTGGACGCTGGCGCCGGAGAAGTGCGACTTTGCCGGCCAGGCGGTCATGGAAGCCGGTACCGTCATGATTGACGAGCGGGAGGGGAATATTACGGTGGCACGGAGTTTCGTGTACAAAGGCGCCAGCGGGCAGACGTTTTTTTACAGGGACATGACCGACAGCCAGAACAATGCCACGATTCACGATGGCAAAGATATCAAGAGCAAGACCCGGTGGGACCACGGCGTTTTGAAGGTAGTCACGACGCAGAATGGCGCAACCACCGTGGAAAGCTACACGCTGGCTGGGGATGGCGCCTTGAGAGCTAACGTGGCGAGGCCGGGCCAGCCTACGGTGACCCTGGTATTTGAGCGCAAATAATGGAGGAAATTATGTCGAAAACTGCAGTCGGCTTGTTTGAGAGCGCGGGCTTGGCGGACCAGGCGGTTCGCGATCTGGACGCCGCGGCTTTCCCAGTGAAGAAGGTCCGCATTGTCAGAGAGCCCCTGGATATGGCGGTGACGGACGTCACGCGCATCCCGCACACGGATTTCGAGGTGGGCTTAGGGCGGGACCTGAAGTCCATCGGGGCCAGTGAAGCGGACGCCAATGCGTACGTGCTGGCAGTGCGGCGTGGCGGCACGCTGTTATTCGCGACCGGATCGGACGAAGAAGTAGACAACGCGGCGCGGATCATGAACCGCCATGGGGCCATCGGTGTCGAGGAACTGGTGGGGAGTGTACCGCTCAGCGGCGAGGAGCAAAGCGAGAGCCCGCATCTGTCGCGCGAGGCCAACACGCTGGCGGTGGGCGGTACTTCCACGCAAACCGGCCGGGTGCGCTCATCGGGCGATGGTGTGCGCATGTTTGTGTGGTAGCGCCTTACAATTTCGGTGCGTAGTAGCCCTTGCGGCAGCGCACCACCAGATCCTTGCGGCCCTTCACCTTCAGGTCCACGGTGTGATATTGTCCGTCGGTCTGTAAGGGTTCGGGGCGGTAGAAGACGTTGTACTGGTGGCGCAGCTCGTTGGCTATATTCTCGAAGGACTGCTCCAGGTCTTCCACTTTAAAGGGGAAGAAGGCTTGGCCTCCCGTTTCGGCGGTCAGGTATTTCAGGATTTTGTCGCCATCCGTTTCGCCGCGGATTACGTTGGTTGAAATCGCATAGATGACGACGTCGGCCTTTTGCGCCATCTCTAGAGCCTGGTCGCGGGAGACTTGGCTCTGGTTGTCGTCGCCGTCGCTAACGATGACGATGGCGCGGCGGAACTTGTGGCGAGGCTGATCTTTCGATAACTTGTCGCGGCAGGCAAAGTAGACGGCATCAAAGAGGGCCGTGCCCCCGCCGGGACGCAGGCCGCGAATGGCCGCCTCCAGCTTTTCGGTATCGTCAACGAGATCGGAGACCAGTTCGGCCGAAGTGTCGAAGCTCACCACCATGGCCTTGTCGTGACCGTAGTGCACGACGCTCTGGATGAACGAAACCGCGGCTTCCTGCTCGAACTTGAAGCGTTCGCGGATACTGTTGCTGGTATCGATCAAGATGCCGAGGCGCAAGGGGAGGTCGGTTTCGGCCGTGAACTCCGCGATGGTCTGGGGCTTCTTGTTTTCAAACACCTGGAAGTCGTCCTTCGTCAGGTCGGTGACGAAGCGGCCCTTCTTGTCGGTGACCGTGAAAAGCATGTTGACGCGGGTGACGTCGAGAATGATGCGGGTGCTGGGATCGTCGAGGATCTCGGGCTTCTGCGCGGCGGGCGCAACGGCTTGTTGCGCACAGACAGCGGCGCAGCACATGGCCATGGCCGTCGGGAAAAAGAAGGCTTTCATTTGGCTTAATTATAACTGTTCCAACCAGCGCGCCAAATCGGGGGGTAGGGGAGATGCAATTTCGACCAGGCCGCCGGTTAGGGGATGTGGAAATTGGATGCGATGGGCGTGCAGGAAAAAGCGCTCGCGCGACGGAAGGATTTCGGGGGTGGCGGGCGCGCCATAAAGACGATCGCCTGCGACGGGATGGCCAATGCTGGAAAGGTGCACGCGGATCTGGTGGGTGCGGCCGGTGCCGATGCGGACTTCCAGATAGGTGAAGCCGGGGATGCGGCGGAGGACGCGATATTCGGTCCAGGCGGCGCGGCCGGTCCCCAAGCGGGCGGTCATGCGGGTGCGGTGACGGGGATCGCGCGCGATAGGTTTTTCGATGCGGCCGCGATCGGTCTGGACATTGCCATGCACCAGCGCCAGGTAGGTTTTCTCCACCTGTCGGCCCGCGAAGAGCGCGGCGAGGGCGCGATGGGCGGCGTCGTTCTTGGCGACCAGGATCACGCCGCTGGTGAAGCGATCGAGGCGATGGACGATACCGGGGCGCGAGTCGCCACCGAGCGCGGAGAGCGACTGGAAGCGCGAGAGGAGGGCGTTCACCAAGGTGCCGGCGTGTACGCCCGCGCCGGCGTGGACCACCATGCCGGCGGGTTTGTCGATGGCTACGATATCCGGATCTTCGTAGAGTACGCGTAGCGGGATGGCTTCGGGCTCGGCGTGTAACGGCGGCAGTTCGGCGGGCGCGACGTCGATGAGGTCTCCCGCTCGCAAAACGCGCGAGGGGCGGGCCGGCGAGCCATTGACCAGGACGCGTTCGTGCTTGATCCAGTCCTGGAGGCGGGCGCGGCTGTATGCGGGAAACTGCGCGTGTAGCGCGTGGTCGAGGCGCCGGCCGTGGTGATCGGGAGTGGCTAGGAATTGCACGGATCAAAGAGCGGGTCCTGGAGGACCCGCGCAGACCCGGAGGTCTGCCCCACAATTATGCACAGACTTCAGTCTAGCCAAGCGTGGGTGGTGGTGGCGGGGACGGCCGGCAAAGGCGGGATGGCGCCGAAACGGCGCTGGCGGGTATGGAACTGGCGGAGGGCGGCATCCAGATCGGAGGCATTGAAATCCGGCCACATGCGGCGAGAGAAAATCAGTTCGGCGTAGGCGCACTCCCACAGCAGGAAATCGCTGAGGCGCTGCTCGCCTCCGGTGCGCACGAGCAGGTCCACGGGCGGGCCCAATTGCTCTTCCAGGCACTCGCGGCACACCAGTCCGGCGTGCGCGGCGTGCCGGACGGCCTCGGCGATGGCGTCGCGGCCGGAGTAATCCACGGCGATGCGAAGCTGCAGTCTCTCTCCGGCGGCGGTGACCGATTCGGCGTGGGCGATGGCCGCGGGCAACTCGCCGCCCAGGCGGTCGCGCCGTCCGATCACTTCGATGCGCACGCCATTTTCAAGGCAGCGGGCGGCTTCAGAGCGGAGATGTGCGGCGAGCAATTGCATCAGACCCGCGACCTCCTCGGGCGGGCGGCGCCAATTGTCGGAGGAGAACGCGAACAGGGTGAGTATGCCGATGCCCAGACCGGGCGCGGCCTCCACGGTGCGGCGGAGGGCCTCGGCGCCGGCGCGGTGTCCGGCCAGGCGGGGCAATCCGCGGGCGAGGGCCCAGCGTCCATTGCCGTCCATGATGATGGCCGCGTGCAGGCGGCCAGGCTTATGAGTACTTTGCATCATAAAGTATCGCTCCAAAAAAAGGGTCCTAACGCTCCCGCATGGTGCCGATGAGCGCCTCCATGTGATCCAGGTAGCGCTCCAGCGCGCGCCGCCCCACGGCCGTGAGGCGATATTCGGTTTTGGGCAGGCGGTTCTCGAAGGATTTGCTGCAAGAAATGTACTGCGCATCTTCGAGCTTGCGGGCGTGCACACTCAGATTGCCGTCCGTAGTCTCCAGCAGTTTCTTTAATTCATTAAAGGTCAGCGAGTCGTTGACGGCCAAGGCGGAAAGAATGCCGAGGCGCAGGCGCTCATGGATGAGGCGGTCGAGTTTGGGGGCACCACCGACGATTCCCGCGGGCCGCAGTTTTCTCTCGCGTTCGCGCGGGAGTGCGTTTTCCTTAGCCACCGTATTTCACCGTAATCAAGCTGCCAAACAAAATATGGAGTCCGCCGAAACCGGCGGCCAAAAGGGTGTTGCCCCAGGCTGCCGGCGCAAATAGAGCCAACGTGCCGAGGGCCATGAACGAGATACCCATCACCGGCACGACTTTCACGGAAGCCGCGCCGCCGCACAATACGCCCGTGCCGTACAGCAGCAACCAGACACCCGGCAACGGGGCCGGGAAGCCCGCGCGAAAGAGCACCAGGGTCAACAGGGCGCCGGCCAGCAGGGGCGGAGCGAAGCCCAGCAAGAATTTACGGCCGGGGCCGGAGAGCAAAGGCATGCCGACCTTATGCGATTTGTGCGCCGCGGCCGCCACGCCGATGAGGCAGGCCAGTACAGCTTCTCCCAACCAGGCCGCCAGCCAGGCGTCCGCATTCGCCAGGCGCCGCGCGAAGGCGGCTAGCGCCAGGGCGGTGCATCCCAGCGCGATTCCGCCGACGCCGGGCACGGCCGTAAAGGCGCCGGCGCGCTCCATGGCGGAGCGGATGTATTGCAAATTGTCGAGCGCGTGAGCGTGCATCGCCACGGGTTCGGGGCGCGGCAGGCGGATGGGACGGACAACGGCCACGAACCGATTATAGAACGAAGGCCGGGATTGCGCAAGTACTTTTCCTGGCAAAGTGAAGATTTTGCTACGGGGCGGTTTCGCCGGCCTGCTCCTTAATGGTCAGAATCCGGTCGGCGGGAACGTTGTGCAGGGTCTGATGGATCCGGCTGGGCCAGACGATGTCGATCTCCTTTACGAGTTTCGATGGCCCCAAACCGAAGTGTACCCGGGGATCGCTGGAGCACGCGTACCCGGTGCTGGTGGTGGCGTGATTGTACTGCACGCCGGCATCGGTAGAGATACGCACCTGCGCTCCCAGCCCCATGCGATTGCTCTTCACGCCCACCAGTTTCAACAGAATCCAATGATTGCCATTCTGCGAAATATTGTGGAAATATTGTGCCTTCCCATTGAGCACGCTCACGACGGCGTCGATGCGGCCATCGTTGTCCAGATCCCCGAAGGCCACCCCGCGATGTGGCGCGGGCTGCACAAACGCAGCCCCCGCGCCGGCACTCACATCCTGGAACTTTCCGTTGCCGAGGTTGCGCAGCACGGTGTTGGGCTCCTCGGGCTGGCGTAACGACATTTGCGCGATGTTGTCGAGCGCGTGCCCGCGCACGGCCAACAGATCCTTCCATCCATCGTTATCGAAATCCATAATCCCGTTCGACCAGCCCGACATAGGACGGGTCACCGCGGCCACGCCCGAGGCGGCCGTGATCTCCACGAAATCACCAGCCGCACCGCGATTCCGGAACAGCGGGAAGGTGTCGTCTTCGAAGGCCGTCACCCAAATGTCGTCCCAGCCGTCGTTGTCGATGTCCCGGAAATCGGCGCCCATGCCCGAAATGTAAGCGCCCGACTCCGGATAGGCGACACCAGTCTGCAGGGCAACCTCCTGGAAGGTCTTGCCGCCCAGGTTGTGGAACAGCATGTTCGGAGCATTGTCGTTCGCCACGAAGACATCCATAAATCCGTCGTGATCGTAGTCGGCGAAAGCCACCCCCATGCCTTTACCGCGGATCTGCGCGATACCGGTTGAGACGGAGACATCGGTGAAAGTGCCGTTTCCATTGTTGTGGTAAAGCGTATTCGGAAGCGGCGCGTAGTTCTTGGGGTGACAATAGGCGCGCGTTTGCGGGTTCGGCCCGCAGAATGGATCCTTGTTCACTTCCCATTTGCAATAGTTGGAGACGAACAGGTCCAGGCGGCCGTCGTTATCGTAGTCGAACCAGCCGGCCGCGACGGCCCACATCTTCTTCCCGTCGAGCACGCCGCCGCCCACCCCGGCCTTGTCCGTAACGTCGGTGAAGGTGCCGTCGTGGTTGTTGTGAAAGAGCTGGTTTTTGGTCACGCTGGCTAGAAAGATGTCGGGCCATCCGTCGTTGTCATAATCTCCGACCGCGACGCCCATGCCGTAGCCTTCACCCTTCACTCCGGCTTTCTCGGTGACATCCGTGAAGGTGCCGTCGTGGTTGTTATGAAACAGGCGATTCCAATATTTGGGCGAGTCTTTTTGCAGTGAGGGGATGGCGGCTCCGTTGACGAAATAAATGTCCATGTAGCCGTCGTTGTCGTAGTCGAGGAGGGCCACGCCGGCGAGCATCGTCTCGGGCAGATTCTTTTTGGGCGTCGGGCAACTGTCGGCGATGAAGTGGAGACCGGCGCGTGCGGCAATTTCCTCGAACACGATGGGCCCGATGGCAGCGCCGGCGATAGCCAGAACGGGCGCGCAGAGCAGGGCTATTGGCCATCGCATCAAACTTCAGAATAATACGCTACGATAAGAACAAATCAGAGGAGGAGCAAACCATGAAGCTCTTTTTCCTTGCCGCCGCGTTCGTACTGCCGGCGTGCGTTTGCGCCCAGTGCCTTGTAACCACCCCCGCAAAGCTACCTTTCGTGCCGCCACCGCCTTATCGCACGAACATGGCGGGCGGTTTCTACTACGGTACGGAATCGCTGTGGACGTGGATCCCGAACGACCCGTTGTGGTGGGCAGGCGGAGAGAAGATCGTTTATTGGCGAGCCGGATTCGATGCACGCAAGGAGCCTCAGCCGGATCTAAAGATTGTGGCCAGACGCCTGGACGCGCAGGCTCCCTTGGTTTGGGCGCTTCGGACAAGCCCCGTTTGGTTCCCCGAGAATCAGGTCACCCACTTCGATGCACTCGAAGACATGGCCATGATGTCCGGCATCGATCTCTCTCCGGCGACACCTTTCGCGGCACCGGCGGCGGGGGGTTGCTGGGAGATCTCGGCGCATTACACGAACGCCGCGCAAAGCGAGGTCCGGACCCTGAGCTTTGTGGTCCGGGTGCCGTGACGCATTTCAACACGAATCTTACTGCGCCAGGGCACGAATCGAGCCATAATGGGGGAGAGATTTTTCGATGGCAGCGATCACTACCGTAACCGGTACCCAGTTCGACGCGATGCCCTACGCAGAGGGCCGCAAGTGGGAACTCGTTAATGGGGAGTTGATTTCTGTGTCCAGTCCGACGCCGCGCCACCAGGACATCGTGTTCGAGATCCTGCTGGCGGTGCGACGCTATCTCGAGCAAAGCAAGGCGACGGGCCTCGCTTACCAGGATGTCGAATTCGCGATCAGCGACCTCGACAGGGTACGCCCCGACGTGTGCGTTTTACTCGGAGACAACGCGGCCCGTATGGATCCCGAACGGACGCCGATCCCGGGGGCCCCGGACATCGCCATTGAGGTAATCTCTCCCAGCGAGCGCGCCTCGGAAAGCTACGACAAAGTCCGCGCATACTTGCGAAACGGGACTACGGAAGTATGGCAGATCTACCCGAAATCGCGGACCGTGCAAATCCACCGCGGGGAGACGGCCCGCTCACTCGAATGGAGCCAGGGGATCGAGACGGATTTGCTTCCCGGCTTCGGCCTGCAACTCGCCCTGCGATTTGCCTGAAGATCGCGCGTGGTAGGGGCATCTTGCCCGGCCAAGCCTGCGTGGAATGCCCCAACTCACTGCCGCGCCTGATAGGGATCTCCCGTCTTTTGCTGGGTTTAGGTTATGGCAGGGGAATTGCTTTTCCACCGCCGGAATCCTATGGCATACGTTATCACCGACGCTTGTACCAAAGACGAATTGTGCGTGGAGGCCTGTCCGGTCGATTGCATCCACCCCAAGAAAGACGAAGACACGTTCGCGGAAGCAACCCATCTGTCCGTCGAGCCGGACGATTGCATCGATTGCGGCGCGTGCGTGCCGGTCTGCCCGACGAACGCGATCCACCCGCTGGACGAACTGCCCGCGGAACTGGCGCATTTCGCCGCCGAGAACGCAGCTTACTACGGCAAGAACTGACGAAGTACCAAACGATTCCAGGGTTGCCGCGTCTGCTGTCGTATGCGCACTCTGCTGCAGATCTCTCTCGCCCTATCCCTGTCCGGATCGGTTTTTGGCCAATTTCCGGGCTTGACCCTGCCGCCCAGCGGCAACAATCAGAAGGCTTCGGTGACCCAGTTCATCGGCCCGGTGAAGGTCACTATCGACTACTCCAGCCCCGCGGTAAAGGACCGGCGCGGTAAGATCTGGGGTCAGCTTGTCCCGTACGGTATGACAGACCTGGGCATTCTCGGGGGAAAACTGAGCCCATGGCGGGGCGGCGCCAACGAGAACACCGTTTTCACGGTTTCCGATCCCGTAGCGATCGAGGGGCAGCCGCTGGCTGCCGGCCAATATGGCTTGCACCTGATTGCGGGGCCGGAGGAGTGGACCGTGATTTTCTCCAAGAACTCGTCGGCGTGGGGCAGCTTCTTCTATGACGAAAGCCAGGACGCGCTGCGTGTCAAAGTGAAGCCGGCGAAGCATGAATACACCGAGTGGCTGACGTACGAATTTACCGCCCGCCGTCCCGAGGAAGCTACCGCCGAACTGCAGTGGGAGGAACTCGCCGTACCTTTCCATATCAAAGTGGACAACGTCAATGAAATCTATCTTAGTAAGTTGCGCAAGGAGCTTACCGGATCCGGAGGGTTCAATCCACAGGCTTACGACGCGGCCGCGCAATTCTGCGTACAAGCGGGGACGCACCTGGAGGACGGTCTAAACTGGGCCGAAATGGCGATCAAGCTGCCGGGCGTTGGCGTGACCAACTTCGACACGCTGAGCACGAAGGCGCTGGTGCTGACGAAGATGGGCCGCGATACAGAGGCCCAGACGCTGATGCAGGCGGCGGTACACGACCCCACCGCGACCACCTTGCAGATTCATCTTTATGGCCGGCAATTGCTGGCGGCGAAGAAGAATCAGGAGGCCTTGGAAATTTTCAAGCTGAATGCGGAGCGCAACGGCGACGCGTGGCCGGTGAATGTCGGCCTGGCGCGCGCTTACATGGCCATGGGCGATTATCAGAAAGCGGCGGAGTATGCCCAGAAGGCGGTGGCGCAAGCGCCCGATGCCGTCAACAAGAAGAACCTGGAATCCATGGCCCAGACTCTGGCGGCGGGCAAGCCTTACGACAATTGAGGCTCAGTCGTTGACGCTGTCTTTTGCAAGGCCGCTGCCCAGTGGCAGCAGGGAACGAATGGTTTCGATGGTGTCCGCTTCATTGGCTTTTTTGTCGGTGCGCCAGCGCGCCATGCGCGGGAATCGTACGGCAATGCCCGAGCGGTGCCGCGGCGACCGCTGAATCCCTTCGAAGGCCAGCTCGAACACCAGTTCAGGCTTGACGGCGCGCACCGGACCGAACTTTTCGAGGGTATTCGCGCGCACGAAGGCGTCCACCTGAAGGATCTCTTCGTCGGTCAAGCCCGAGTATGCCTTGGCAAAGGGCACCAGTTCGGCGCCATCCCACACCCCGAACGTGTAATCGGTGAACAGGCTGGCGCGTCTGCCGTGGCCCGGCTGCGCGTAGATGAGTACCGCATCCACTGAGTAAGGGTTGATCTTCCACTTCCACCAATCGCCGCGGCGGCGCCCTACGCGATAAGGCGATCCGAGGCGTTTCAGCATGAAGCCTTCCACTTTACGCGCGCGGGCCTCCGGGCGGCGCACGGCCAGTGCTTCCCAGGTTTCCTCCCGCACCACAGGCGAGAGGATCAGCGCGGATTCCGGCGGCGTAACTTCTTCCAGGCGGGCGCGGCGCCATTCCAGGGGACGCTCGCGGATGTCTTCGCCGTGCCACTCAAGCAGATCGTAAGCAACCATCACCACCGGCGCCTCGGCTAAAATGCGCGGTCCGAGCACCTTCCGCCCGGTGCGGCGCTGCATCTGGGCGAAGGGCAGCGGCTGGCCGTCTTTCCAGGGCAGCACTTCGCCGTCTATCACCACGCCTTCGGGCAGGACGGGACCGAGAGCTTGCAGTTCGGGAAAACGGTCCGTCATCAGTTCCTCGCCGCGCGACCAGACGAAGGTCTGCCCTTGGCGGCGGATTAACTGCGCGCGGATGCCGTCCCATTTCCACTCCACCTGCCATTCGCGAATGTCCCCAAGATCCTGCACCGGTTGTTCCAGCGGATAGGCGAGAAAGAAAGGATAGGGGCGGCTGATATCCGCGTCGCGCGCATCGGGCGCCACGAGGTGGGTCCAGAATGCGGCGGTGGGCTGCCAATCGCCCATCAGGCGATGCGAGACGACCGCGGCATCCAGGCCGCCGACTGCCGCCACGGCGCGCACCACCAGGCTTTGCGACACGCCAACACGGAATTCGCCGGTGATGATCTTGTTCCAGGCGAAGCGCTGACGTTCGTCCATCTCACGCCAGGCTGAAACCAGGGAAGCGCGCTTGCCAGCGTCATCCGCGTCGCGCAGGGGCAGCAAGCGTTCCTCGATCCAGTAGTGCAGGGGCAGATCGCTCGACCGCTGTGTGGGCGGCAGCAGCAGCGCGATGGTTTCGGCGAAATCGCCCACCGCGTGGTAGCACTCCGCAAAGAGCCAGTCGGGGATGTCCGATTCCGCGATGGCCCACTGCGCCAACTTCCGCGATTCGAGCAGGCGCTTGGGGCGGCGACCGATCAGAAACGTGGCGGCCCAGGCCGCATCGGCCGGCGGCACATGCGAAAAGTAGCGGGTGAGCGCATCCACCTTCTCGTGGGTCCGGGTGGTTTCGTCGAGCGCGGCATAGAGTTCGGCGAAGGCTTTCATGGCTCGGCCCCAGGGGTGGGATCGGCGCCGGTTTCGTCCTGCTCGCCTTCGTAACGGGTCTCGACTGCCTGCGCGTCGAGGCCCTGCTGTTTCAGCCACTCCACCATGGGCGCGCGGTATCCGTGAGTGACCCAGACGCGGGAGGCGCGGGAGGCGCGCACGGCGGACAACAGGCCGGGCCAGTCGGCGTGATCGGACAGCACGAAGCCGCGGTCGAGCGAGCGCCGGCGGCGCGCTCCGCGAATGCGCATCCAACCCGAGACGAAACCGGCGGACAGGGGGCCGAAGCGGCGCATCCATGGCGTGCCGTTGGCCGACGGCGGCGCGAGGACGAGGGCATCCCTCCAATCCGTGCCGGCGGGCGCGGCCGCGGCATGTGTGGTGGGCGCCAGCGGGATGCCCGCCTGGCGGTACAGGCGGCAGAAATTCTCAACCGCGCCGTGCGTGTAGATCGGACCGGCCGCGGGGTTTATGCCTGCCAGCACGCGCTGCGCTTTGCCCAGGCTGTAAGCGAATAGCAGGCTGGCTTTGCCGGACTGCCGGTTGGCGGCCCACCACGCTTCAATTCCGGCAAAGACCTCGGCTTCCGGAGGCCAGCGGAAAATCGGCAGGCCGAAAGTGGACTCGGTGAGGAACGTGTGGCAGGCCACCGGCTCGAACGGGGCGCAGGTTGGATCGGGCTCCAGTTTGTAATCGCCGGAAACCACCCACACCGCGCCTCCGGATTCGATGCGCACCTGCGCGGAACCGAGGATGTGGCCGGCCGGATGCAGCGAGAGGCGCACGCCGGACAGGCCGATTGTCTGGCCGTAGTCGAGCGCCTGAATGGCCGGCTCGCCAGTGGCCCCACCCGCGTCTGCTTCAGCCAGGCGGCTGCGCAGAATGGCTTCGCCGGGACGCGAGGTCAGATACGCGCGCGATCCGGAACAAGCGTGATCGGCATGCGCGTGCGTGATCACGGCGCGATCCACGGGACGCCACGGATCGACATAGAAGCCGCCGGCGGGGCAATAGAGTCCACTGTCGGTGACCTGGAGAATCATTTAATATAGTCCCGCCAATCCAGTGTATAGCGAGCGGTCTACAACGCGTTACACTGGCGTTAATGACAGCAGTCAGGATGCTGCTTCTCTTATTCGTGGGCCCGGCGGTAGTCGCGCCCGCCGCGCTCCCGTCGCGCGAAGCCCTGGACTATACAGTGGAGTGGCGCCTGGTGACGGCGGGAAAGGCGCACCTGGTCTGGAGCGCGACCGCGCATCATTCCGATCCCGGCTGGCAGGCCAATCTGCACCTGGAGTCGACCGGCCTGGTTTCCAAGCTTTTCAAGGTGAATAACGATTACGTCTCAAGCCTGGCATCGGACTTGTGCTCCACCGGCTCGTACCTGAAGGCGGAGGAAGGCAGCCGCCATAAGGAAACCAGCGTGACGTTCAACCGCGAGACGCACAAGGCCGATTACCTGGAAAAAGACCTGGACAAAAAGATACCGCCGACCGCGCACGAGATCGACATTCCGGCCTGCGTGCACGACGTATTAGGCGGCCTGTACTCGCTGCGCACGCTAAACCTGCAGCCGGGACAGGCGACCCAAGTGGCGGTCAGCGATGGCAAGAAAAGCGTGATCGCGCGCGTGGAAGCGCAGCAGCGCGAGGATGTGAAAACGCCCGCCGGCGCGTTCAAAACGATCCGGTATGAGGCGTTTCTTTTCAACGATGTTTTGTACCGGCGGTACGGGCATCTGCATTTGTGGCTAACGGATGACGCGCGTAAGCTGCCGGTACAGATCCGCGTGCGCCTGCAGTTCACGATCGGCACGATCACCCTGCAACTGGAGAAGGAAGAAAAGACATGAGATGGCTCGCCTGTTTTGGGGCGGCTGCGGCGATGGCGTGGGCCCAGAGCGGCGGCGCATTGCTTTCGAATCCGGAAGCGCTGAAACTGGAACAGCGCACGGTGCAATTGATTGAATCGACCGGGCTGGCGGTGCCGGGCCTGGCGCGTGCGGGAGCGCCGGCGCTGGAAGATGCGCGCCAGTCGCTGGCCAATTTGCAGAATGCCCCGCAAAACGCCGGGGATACTCTTACCTTCCTGAGCAATGCGCGCGCCTACCTTGCCATCGCCGAAACGGTGCCCAAACCTTTTCCGTTTCCCGAAGAAGGACGGCGTCAGTTCGGCGAACTTCGCGACGCGGTGGATCGCCTGGATGCGCATTTCCGCGCGCTATTGGAACTGAAGGAAGCCCAGTTGCACAATCCGGACCGCGACAATCTGAAGCGGTACGCGGATGCCGACGAAAAGTTGGGCGCGCCGTCGCCGCAGAAACCGCGGGTAGTGTTCCTGGGCGACTCGATCACCGATGGCTGGCGGCTGAACGAGTATTACGGGAGCGATCGCGATTTCGTCAATCGCGGCATCGGCGGCCAGATCACGGGCGAGATGCTGGGCCGCATGCAGGCCGACGTAATCGATCTGAAGCCGCGGGCGGTGCTGGTGCTGGGCGGCATCAACGATCTGGGCCGGGGAGTGGCCGTGCGCGCGATCGAAAACAATCTATCGATGATCGCGGACCTGGCCGAGGCGCATCATATCGAGCCGATGTTCGCTTCCCTGTTGCCGGTGAGCGATTACCACAAGGACGTGAATCCACAGTACGCCCGGACCGGCCACCTGCCGCCCGCTACGATCCTGGAGGTGAACGCCTGGCTGAAGAATTTCTGCGACCAGCGCCGTTACCCATACGTGGACTACTACGCGGCGCTGGTGGATAAGGCGGGATTCCTGCAGGCGGACCTGTCCGACGATGGCCTCCATCCGAATGCGCGGGGCTACCGCCTGATGGCGCCGGTCGCGCTGGCGGCCATCGACAACGTAGCGAAGCCGGAAGCGGTGAAACCGGCGAAAAAGAAAGGCGGACTGAAGGACTGGCTGACCAAGGAGCACAAATGAGCAGGGCCCTTTGGCTGCTGATCGCCACCTGCTGGGCGGCGTTTGCGGCGCCGCCGGTGAAGATTGTGCTGGTCGCCGGAAAGCCCAGCCACGGAGCGGGAGAGCACGAATTCAACGCCGGGGCGATGCTGTTGGCCAAATGCCTGCGCCAGAATTCGGGCGTGAACGCCACGGTGGCGAAGGGCGGCTGGCCCACGGAAGAGAGCCTCTTCGACGGCGCCAGTTCCATTGTGCTGTATATGGATGGCGGCGAGAACCATCCGGTGTTGGCCGACGATCGCTTGGCGGCGCTGGGAAAACTGATGAAGAAAGGCGTCGGGCTGGCTTGCCTGCATTATGCGTTGGAAGTGCCCGGCGACCATGGCGGCATGGAGTTGCTCGAATGGATCGGCGGATTCTACAGGCGGCCGTACTCACAGAATCCGGTGAACGACGTGGAGTTGACCCAGACCGCGCCGGCACATCCCATCTCGCGCGGATGGGACAACTTTCGCAGCACCGACGAGTGGTATTACCACATCATGTTTCGCAAGGACGATAAACGGCTGGCGCCCATCCTGACCGCTATGCTGCCGAAGGACGCGCCGGAGCAGGAAACGGTCGCATGGGCCGTGGAGCGTACGGATGGCGGCCGCGGCTTCGGATTCACGGGCGGGCATTACCACCGCAATTGGGGTCTGGAGGATCAACGGCGCATGGTGGTGAACGCGATTCTTTGGACGGCCAAAGTGGAGATTCCGGCGGAAGGGGCTAAGTGCGACCTGACGCCGGAGGATCTGGATGCCAATCTGGATCCCAAGTAGGCGCCCATAAGACAAAGCAAGACGCAATCCGGCTTGAAAGCGGCAGGGGACGCGTTGTTAGAATAATACGTCTATGGACGGTTTGTTGCTCCTGGTGCGGCTGCTGTTGTCGGCTACGTTTGCGGTCGCCGGAATCACGAAGGCGGCCGATCCGGCGGGAACACGTCAATCCATCCTCGATTTCGGCGCTCCCGGAGCTTTGGCGCGTCCCGTAGCGTGGCTGCTGCCCCTTGCGGAGTTGGCCTGCGCGGTGGCGCTGCTGCCGGCGGCCTGGGCGGTATGGGGCGCGGCCGGAACGCTGGCGTTGCTTCTACTTTTCATCGCCGTAATCGGCATCAGCCTGATTCGCGGCCGCCGCCCCGCATGCCATTGCTTCGGCCAATTGCATTCTGAGCCCGTCGGCCTTTCCACGATCGCGCGAAATGTGGTGCTTTCGGGCATGGCGGGCCTGGTGATCCTGGAGGCGCGGGAAATGCCGTCTCCGAGCTATATGGGCTGGCTGAGCGGCCTCGGCCGTTTCGAAGCGGCCGTCTGGGCGTTCTCACTGGCGGTTGCGGTACTGGCGGCGCTCTGGATATGGTCGCTGCTGCATCTGCTGCGCCAGAACGGACGGCTGCTGCTGCGCCTGGAAG
>JBEKIM010000066.1:0-21171 GCA_050011755.1 Bryobacteraceae bacterium
TAATCCGGACTTCACTGTCGCGCCCTCATCGGTGAACGCCATGTACTCCCGCTCTTTTAACTGGAAGCCGGGCCAATGCGGCAGACCCTCGCCGTTCGGGTCGCCGGTGCGCGCGAAGTTCGCCCAGTAGGCCTGCATCTGCTCCGAGATTTTCCGGTCAACGGGGGAAAGCTGTACGCCGGCGCCCCAGGTCCCGAAGACAAAACTCAATTCCGCGGAGTGCCCCATGCCGCCCTGGTCGGCGAGGCGGTCGGGCGCCGCGTGATCGAATCCGTATTGGTAGGTCGCGTGCCCCGCGGCGGCGTGGAAAACCGCTTCGGCAACGACGGGACAACGGAACACATGATCGGTCGGCCATTGTACGCCCGGCCCGCCATAAATGGGATCGGACTTTCCCTCGCCGGTTCCAGCCAAACCATAGAGCATCAGCGCACGCTCCGCCAGGCCCGGGTAGGCCTCCCGGATCTCGTCTCTGATTTTCGCGGCTGGCTCGTGGCCGCCAATTTCCCGCGCCGTGCTGCCGATCAGCAGCGGCACGCCGAGATCCTTGCCGGCCGCGAAAACGGCGGCAGGCGGCCGCGGCAAGATCCATCCGTCGATGGAGGTCTCCAGGCCGGTGCGGCAGCCTCCGCTGGCGCGCCGGGCGGCTTCCAGAATCTCCACCGGCGGCACTTTGCGCAACTGCCCGATCGGATCGGCATCCGTCAATTTCAATTCCGCGGCCAGTTTCCGTCCCAGTTCCTCGGCTGCGGGGCGCGTGCGGGAGCCCTCGAACACGGAGACTGCGCCGCTCTCCGCGATGGCGCGGCGAAACAGCCCGTTCGCCGGTGGCGAGGTCATCAGCAGGCTGACATCCATAGCGCCCGCCGATTGCCCGGCCACCGTCACCTGGTCCGGATCGCCACCGAAAGCGATGATGTTGTCCCGTACCCAGCGTAGCGCGGCGATCTGGTCCATCAACCCGTAGTTACCGGAGGCCTGGTGCGGCGACTCGCGCGCCAGGGCCGGATGCGAGAGGAACCCGAGCGCTCCCAAACGGTAGTTGATGGTGACCAGCACCAAGCCGCGGCGCACCAGGGTTCGCTGATCGAATCCAGCCGCTTCCCCGGATCCAGCCGTGTTCGAGCCGCCATGGATCCAGACCATCACGGGGAGCTTAGCCGATGGAGGCCAGACAGGCGCGGCCACGTTGAGATACAGACAGTCTTCAGCGCTCGTGGGCACGTAGCGGATATTCCAGCCCTCGGAGAGTTGTGTACACGCGGCGCGGAAAGCGCCGGTATCGGTGACGCCAGGCCATGCGGCGACGGGTTGCGGCTCGCGCCAGCGCAGGTCGCCCACCGGCGGCCGCGCGTACGGAATGCCCTTAAAGGCGGCGCCGCCATCGGGCGTGGACAGGCCGCGAATCCGGCCGCCTGTTACGGTAGCCACTGGGCCTACCTGGGCCGCGGCCAGGGTGGCCGCACACGATAGCGGGAAGAAGAGTAGCCAAAAGCCCGGCTTCATGGGCACGATGGTAACAGGGAGCAACATCGATGCGTTCCGGAAAGCCGAGCCGCACCGCACAGTTTATTGCATACAACCGCGCCTTGGGCAATCTCCAACCGCGGGTACCGGGCTTTTCCGATGCGCTGGCCGTCGAGTTTCTGCCGGAGAAATGGAAGAGAAAAACCCGCCGGATGGAAGCGGCCCTGGCCAGGGATCCGAGGAAATCGCCGTACCCGATCTGGCTGCGCGGGATGATGCAATTCAACCAGTTCCGGTCAGTGGTTCTGGACCGTGCTATCGCCTGCGCGGCGCCCATCGCGCAACTGGTGATCCTGGGCGCAGGCTTCGACACCCGGGCATGGCGATTGGACGGGCTCGCGGACGCCGTGGTATTCGAAGTGGACCATCCCGATACGCAGGCGATGAAACGCGAGCGGGCCGCGGCCAGGCCCACGAAGGCGCGAGAGGTACGCTTTGTGTCCACGGATTTTCACCGGGATGGGCTGGCGGCCTCGCTGCTGGCCGCCGGCTACGATGTCGGCTGCCCCACGTTCTGGCTATGGGAGGGCGTCACCGTATACCTGAAGCCGGAAGCCGTAGCCGCGAACCTGGCGGCGCTGGCGGCCCTTTCCGCGCCGGGCAGCTCTGTGGCGCTGACCTATATGCGCAAAAACGGCCGGCGGACTCCGCGCAGCCTGTTTCTTGCCTTGTTGGGTGAACCGGTGCGATCGGCGTATGCTCCGGCCGAAATTGCGGACCTGGGGAAGACCTACGGCTGGACGTGTACATCCGATTCCGGCATTGAGGACTGGCTCGGCGATCTGGCGCCTGGGATGCGGTTGACCAGGCGACAGACCGGGCTGCAGTGGTTTGAACGGATTTGGGTGGCGGAAAAAACTTCCTAACTGTTTCGCGCGCTGAGGAGGCGGAGTCGAAATTCACCTGGGTTGGCGGGGCAGTCGTCCACGCCTGCGGAGGGTCTCCAGACCCGATCTTTGGTCCTGAACTCCGCCCTCCGGTACAATACGGTCTTATGATTGCCTTGCTGCGCGGCGTGCTGCTCGAAAAGCACCCCAACCAGGCGGTAGTGGATGTCGGCGGAGTGGGCTACGACGTGACCATCCCGGTATCCACCTATGCACACCTGCCGGAAGCGGGCGCCGAAGTCCGGCTCCGCATCCACACGCATGTCCGGGAAGATGCGCTGGCGCTGTTCGGCTTTCTCACCCAGGACGAAAAGGCGCTGTTCGAAAAGCTGATCTCCGTGAGTGGCATCGGTCCGAAAATGGCTATGGCGGTGCTCTCCGGCATTCCCGCGCTGGATCTGATCGCCAATATCCGGCGCGGCGAGGTCGACCGCCTGGTGCGCATTCCCGGCGTCGGCAAGAAGACCGCGGAGCGCATGGTGCTGGAGCTGCGCGACAAAATGCCCGCGCCCTCGGCTGAGGAAGCCGCGGCCGCCCCGGGCGTGCCTGGCGGCGCGCTGACCGCTATCGAGCAGGACGTTTTGTCGGCGCTGCTCAACCTCGGCTGCGCGCGCCCCGCCGCTGAAGCCGCCGTGCGCAAGGCGCGCGTAGGCGGATCGCCGCCTCCAGCCGACACCGAGTTTGAGCCGCTTTTCCGGCGCGCGTTGGAACTGGTACGTTAAGCTGAATCGAATGCCCGATCGGGAACTTGTTTCCGGCGCGCGGCAGCCCGAGGATGCGCAGTTCGAAGCCGGACTCCGGCCGCGCAGCCTCGCCGACTTCGCCGGCCAGAAAAAACTGAAGGAAAACCTGGCGATCGCCATCGAGGCCGCTCGTATGCGCGGCGAGGCGATGGATCACGTGCTGCTCTACGGCCCGCCCGGACTAGGAAAGACCACGCTCGCCTGCATTATCGCCGAAGAACTGCAGGTGCCTATCACCACCACCTCCGGACCGGTGCTGCAAAAGAAGCTGGACCTCACCGGCATCTTGAGCAACATCCGGGCGCGGCAGGTTTTCTTCATCGACGAGATTCATCGCCTGATGCCGGATGTCGAGGAGATGCTCTATTCGGCGCTGGAAGATTTCCGGGTCGATATTCTGGTGGGTGCGGGCCCCGGTGCGCGCACCCACTCGCTGCCCATGCCGCGCTTTACGGCGATCGGCGCCACCACCCGCCAGGGACTCATCAGCGCGCCCTTGCGCGGCCGCTTCGGCCTGGTGCTGCGGCTCGATCCGTATGCGGTGGACGAGTTGACGGTCATCGTGCAGCGCTCGGCTCGCTTGCTCGCCGTGGGTATCGACGGCGACGCCGCCGAAGAACTCGCGCGGCGCTGCCGCGGGACGCCGCGTATCGCCAACCGCCTGCTGCGCCGCGTGCGCGACTACGCGCAGGTGCGCGCCAATGGCCATATCACCCAGGCCGTCGCCCAGACCGCACTGAATTTACTTGAAGTGGATCGTTTCGGCCTCGACGAAATCGATCAGAAAATCATGCTGACCATACTCGAAAAATATCGCGGCGGACCCGTGGGTCTGAACACGATTGCCGCCTCCATTTCCGAGGAGGCCGATACCATCGAGGAAGTCTACGAGCCCTATCTGATCCAGCTCGGCTTTCTCAATCGCACGCCGCGCGGGCGTGTAGCCACGGACGCGGCGTACGAGTATTTCCACATCGAACGGCGTTTCCGCGGCGATCACCCCGCGCTGTTTTGAAGGAGGGTGCTCCTCTGAAGAAAGTCTATCTCGGCCTGGGCTCGAACCTGGGCGATCGCGCGGCGATGTTGCAAGCGGCGGCGCGCGCGCTCGATTCGCCCGGGCTCCGTATCCTGCGGCTGTCGCCGGTATACGAAACCGAACCCATGGACGTACCCGGCCAACAATGGTTCCTGAATCAGGTTGCGGAAGCCGAAACGGATCTGTTCCCTCTGCAATTGCTGCATCGCACGGCCAAAATCGAGGCCCAACTTGGCCGCCGGCGCCTGGCGCCGAAGGGCCCGCGAACCATCGACATCGATATCCTGCTATTCGGAAATGCGGTGGTGAATACGCCCAGACTCGAGATTCCGCATCCGCGTTTTCGGGCGCGCCGCTTTGTGCTGGCGCCGCTGGCGGATCTGGCTCCGGAGTTGCGCGACCCGATCACCAGGAAGACCGTGCGCGAAATGCTCGGCGAACTCGATGGGCAAGCTGTACGCAGAATTGCCGCCGAATAACGGCAAATCCCCGCCAATACTCCCGAAACATATAAGAATAAAATCGAACCGCGAGTTATAACAAAGCTATGGCTAAGTTATTCCAGCAGATCCGCGTGGGCGCGCTCACCGGCGATGCCGTCAGCGCGAAGACCGGCAAGTCCTGGGAGGCCTGGTGCAAGCTCCTCGACCAAGCCGGCGCCCGCATGATGGATCACCGGGAGAGGGCGCTTCTGCTGCAAGACCAATTCGGTCTATCGCGCTGGTGGGCCCGCATGGTCGCGGTGGGGTACGAGAATGAGCGCGGCATCCGCCACGACAAGCACGGAAGTCCCATGGGCAGGCCTTTTGAGGTGACGCTGAACAAAACCCTGGACGCTCCACGGGCGGCCGTGTGGGCGGCCTGGCAGGACCCAGCCGCGCTCGCAGCCTGGCTGCCCGACGTGAAATTCGAAGTTTCCAAGACCGTGCCATACAAGATTCTGCACCTCGCGTGGCCGGATCAGACTCACGTCGCGGTCCGGTTCTACGAGCGGCGCGGCAAGACCCGGTTGGTGGTGTCGCACGGCCGGTTGGCGGATCGCAGCGATATGGCTCGCCGGCAAGCGTACTGGCTGGCGGCCCTCGACCGCCTGAAACTCGCGGTAACCCGCACAGGTTGACGCTCCAGCCCGGCCCGGACCGACACAATCCCGTCGGTTTTCTGCTATCTTCGGCTGTGAAAGGCACATCGTTTGCATGCCGTCCCAGACTAATATCGATTCCGTTCTGACAGAAACGCGCGTCTTCGAACCGCCACCCGGCTTCCGCTCGCAGGCGCACATCCGCAGCCTTGCCGAATACGAACGCATCTACCGGGAGGCGGCCGAAAACCCGGCCGAATTCTGGGGGAAGATCGCTACCGAGCTGCATTGGTTCCGGCCCTGGGAAAAGGTGGTCGAATGGGATTGTCCTTGGGCGAAATGGTTTTCCGGAGGTCTCCTCAACCTGTCCTATAACTGTCTCGATCGGCACGTCGCCACGTGGCGCCGCAATAAAGCGGCGCTCATCTGGGAAGGCGAGCCGGGCGAAGTGCAGACTCTTACCTATCGGCAACTGCTCACCGAAGTCTCGAAGTTCGCCAACGTGCTGAAGTCTCTCGGCGTACAAAAAGGCGACCGCGTCGCAATCTATATGGGCATGTGTCCGGCACTCCCGATCGCGATGCTGGCATGCGCCCGGATCGGCGCTCCGCACACCATCATTTTCGGCGGCTTTTCGTCGAATGCGCTGGTGGATCGCATCACGGATTCCCAGGCTTCCCTGGTCATCACCCAGGACGGCTCGTACCGCCGCGGCGCCGAGGTGAAATTGAAACCGGCCGTCGACGAGGCGATGCTTTCCTGCCCATCGGTCCGTAACGTGGTCGTTTTCCGCCGTACGGGAACGCCGCAGACCATGGTGGGCGGCCGCGATCACTGGTGGCACGAGTTGATGGCCAAAGCGTCCGACGATTGCCCCGCCGAACCGCTGGATGCCGAGCATCCCCTCTATCTGCTGTACACTTCGGGCACCACGGGCAAGCCCAAAGGCATCCTGCACACCACCGGAGGTTATTCGGTAGGAACCTATATCACCGCGAAATGGGTCTTCGATCTGAAGGATGAAGACGTCTACTGGTGCACGGCCGATATCGGATGGGTGACCGGACACAGTTATATCGTATACGGGCCGCTGCAGAACGGCGCGACCAGCCTGATGTATGAAGGCGCGCCCAACTTTCCCGAGCCGGATCGCTTCTGGAGCATCATCGACCGGCACAAAGTCAACATCTTCTACACTGCCCCCACGGCTATTCGCGCCTTCATGCGATTCGGCAACGAATGGCCGGGCAAGCATTCGATGGAGAGCCTGCGCCTGTTGGGAACTGTCGGCGAACCGATCAACCCGGAAGCCTGGATGTGGTATCGCGAGCACATCGGCCACGACCGTTGCCCCATTGTGGACACGTGGTGGCAAACCGAAACCGGCATGATCATGATCGCGCCGCTGCCGGGAGCCGTTCCCGCGAAGCCCGGGTCCGCGACGCGTCCTTTTCCTGGCGTGGTCGCCGATGTGGTAACGCGCGAAGGCGAGCCGGTGCCGCCCGGCGGCGGCGGATTCCTGGTGCTGAAGCAGCCCTGGCCCGCTATGCTGCGCACCATCTATGGCGATCCGAAGCGCTACCAGGACCAGTATTGGTCGCAGATCCCCGGCATGTATTTCACCGGCGACGGCGCCCGCAAGGATGCCGACGGCTACTTCTGGATCATGGGCCGCATCGACGATGTGATCAATGTTTCCGGGCACCGTTTGAGCACCATGGAAGTGGAGTCCGCGCTGGTCGCCCATCCCAAGGTCGCCGAAGCCGCGGTGGTGGCCAGGCTGGACGATCTGAAGGGGCAGGCCATCGCGGCCTTCGTCACGCTGAAATCCGGTAATGCGCCCAGCCCGGAGTTGAAAGAAGAACTCCGGCAGTGGGTCGGGAAAGAGATCGGTTCGCTGGCCAAGCCCGACGACATCCGCTTCAGCGACGCACTGCCGAAGACCCGCAGCGGCAAGATCATGCGGCGCCTGCTCAAGGAGATCGCCGCCGGCGGCGGGATCAAGGGCGATACCACTACGCTTGAGGACCTGTCAGTCATCGCCAAGCTGAGCGCCCAGGACGATTAGGGCGTAGCACAAGCCTGGAGTTTGGACATTTCTCATCATGACTGGCCGCAGGTACCGGTACCGAGATACGGGTTTACGGGTACTTATATCTGATACAATACGATCCAGAATCGGAGGAGATTCCATTGTTAGAACTTGCCAAAACCGTTCACCGCTTCGGCCTGCCGTACATGCTGCACCTGCAAAAGACCTACCGCACGGGGTGGGATGAGATGATTCGCGGTTATCTCGAAACCACCACCATGCACGCGCTGCTGAATGTCGGCCTGATCGACGAAATGCAGAAGAAAACCAGCGTGAATATCGACGAATTCGCGGCGCAGTCGAACCTGGAGCCAGGCGTGATCCAGCCGCTGTGCGAATCCTTCTACTGCCTGGGAATGTTCGATCGGAGCGGCGATGGATACTGCCTGTCCGAAAAAGGGCGGAGCATCGTCGAAGTGATGCGCGGGTGGCTGGAACTTTGCTACGGATACGACGAGGTCTTCCATTCGCTGGAGCGTCTGATGCGGAAAGAAAAGGTCTATGGCCGGGATCTCTACCGCCGATCCGACTTCGTGGCTCGCGGCAGCGGCGAGATGGAGAACCTGCTGTTCTTTCCCATGGTCAACGACATCGTCATGGCGAACGGCTACAAGCGTGTGCTCGACCTGGGATGCGGCGATGGTACATTCCTGCGGGCGCTCTGCGGATTGAATCCGGAAGTCCGGTGTTACGGCATCGACCTGGCGCCGTCGGCTGTCGAGGAGGGCAACCGCCTGCTCGCGGAGGCGGGCCTGCAGAACCGGGTCACGTTGTCCGCCCTCGATATTTCCAAGATCGACCAAGCGGGGCTGCCGGCGATCGACGCGGCCACCGTATTCTTCGTGCTGCACGAGCTACTTTATTTCGGCGAAGATGTGCTCTTGAATTTTCTGAAAGACTTCCGCCGGCTGTTTCCGGGCGCGCCGTTGATTGCGGTGGAGGCCGTGCGGCCCCCGGTGGAGGATCTGCGGAAACATCCGGGGATCTCGGTCTACTACTTCCTGTATCACGATCTGACGCAGCAAAAGCCGGTCGACGCCGACACCTGGAAGCAACTCTTCCGGCGCGCGGGTTTCGAATCCATTGAGGAACGCCAGTTGGATTTCGCGAAAGCCGCGATTTATATCCTGAAATAGCATGGCCCGCCTGCTCTTTACGGTCTGGCCCTATCCGACGCACTTGCGTCCCTTTATCGCGCTGGCGCTCGCGGCCCGCGAGCGCGGCCACGAGGTCGCGTTCTACTCCGGCGGCGGCGCGCTGCCGATTCTGGCGCGGGAGGGCTTCCGCTGCTTTCCGTTTCGCGAAGTGGACTGGGAGCGCGTGCAACGGACGGTGGACGATCTCATCGCCGGACGCAACCATCCCTCCGCGATGTGGCGCCTGTGGCCCAGGTTCCTGGTGGAAACCGTGCCCGCGCAGGTTCGCGACCTCGAGGGGGTGCTGGCTTCGTGGCGGGCGGACTTGTTGGTTTGCGACATCGCCATGTGGGCGCCCATCCTGATCTTGCGGGACCGCATGGGAATTCCGGTGATCGCTTTCTCGCACCTGGCGCATTGTCTTCTGCCAGGGCCGGATGGGCCCATTCAGGGAATCGCCCTGCCGCGCCACCGTCATTTGTGGCAAAAGGTCTATGCCGGGCTCGCCGACCGCGCCGTCAAGCTGATTACTGCGCGAACGCGCAGGCGGGCGGCCGCGCTGCGCCGGGAATTCGATCTGGCACCGCTGGGGATGAGCGTCAACGAATTCACCGGCACGCTGCCGCTTTACCTGGTACCCAGTGCGCCCGAGTTCGATAATCGCCGCAGCGATCTACCGCCCGCGGTGCGCTACGTGGGGCCATGCCTTTGGGATAAGCACGCCGGCGAACCGCCGCCCGCCTGGGTAGCGAATGTACCCCGGCATCAGCCGGTCGTGGTGGTCGACGAAGGCGCGCTGTACACGCATGAACCGCGGGTGCTCGAATTGGCCGCCCGCGGGTTGGCCGGCCTGCCTCTGACCGTGATTTTATTGGCGGGGAAGGGGCGCGATGCGGCGGCGCTGCGGCTGGGGCCTCCGGCACGGAACATCGCGCTCAATCCAAACGCGCCGCTGAGCGATGTTCTGCCGATGGCGGATGTCCTGGTCTCGAATGGCAATTCCGAGTCCGTGCTGGCGGCTCTCGGAGCCGGTATTCCCGTGGTCGTGCTGCCCTCCATCTGGGACCAGGCTGAAACCGCCTGGCGGGTGGCGGAGACCGGCGCCGGCCTGCGTCTCTCTCCGCGGCGCGCGGCGCCAGCCTGGATGCGGCGGGCCGTGATGCGCGTGCTCGAGGAGCCATCCTTCCGCGAGAACGCCGCTAAAATGGCGGCGGCACTAGCGCAATGTGGAGGTCCCGCGCGGGCCGCCGAATGGATTGACGATCTGGTGGGTCCCGCGGCGCGGAAGTAACTAAACCGTCGCGCCCAAACTGACGCCTCCGCCAAAGGAAACCGAGGAGGTAGTGCTCACGGGCGCGGGCTTTTTCAGAAACTGCTGGATATGCCCGGTCAGCAGTTCCGGCTGTTCCAGCGGACCGAAATGCTCGCCGCCCGGCAGCAGCACGGACTTCGAATTGGGCAGCGCTTCGTGCAGGAAATCATAAGAACTGATGAAGTGCGAATTGCGTCCGTAGACCAGCAATGTGGGCGTTTGGATCGTGCGTACGGCATCCAGGGTCATGGCGCCGACAACTTCGTAATCTTTCAGCAGTGTGGTGTTGCGGATCAGGTGCAGCAGCGGCTCGCGGTTCCGCGGCAGGCCGCGCGCCGGGCCGTAAAACTTGGGGGTTTCCAGGCTAAGCTGCAACAGAAATTCCGCATCCGTGCGTTTGTCCTCCGGGACGTGGATGCCAACTTCTTCGAGCTTGGCCACCCAGGCGGCCCATCCGATCCAATCTTTGTCATTGCGAAGATGCACCAAGGCCGCCAGTCCGGGCTCCAGCGCCACCAATTTGGCGACGCGTTCGGGGTATAGCAGGCTGAAGTACATGGCGATGTCGGCGCCAAAGCTGTGGCCCACCAGGACGGGCCGCTCAATGCCCATTTCGTCCAGGAAACATCGCAGGTCTTCGGCCATATCCGCCGCCGTATAGCCCGTGGGCGTCACGTCGCTGTAGCCGTGGCCGCGAAGATCGTAGGTCGTGACGCGGTGCTCGCGGCGCAGGATGGGCGCCATATATAGGTGCCAGACGGCCAGGTTGCCGAGGAAACCGTGGAGCATCACGATATCCGGACCCGCGCCCACGGTGATGTAATGCAGGTGCAGACCGTTCGCTTTTATCTTCGGCATATCGTAAACGCTCCCCAGCGCGACAGAACACAATGGTACATCACAAATGTGACACTAACAATAGTACGGAACCGCACGACAGCGGCTTTTTGGCTGCAATAATGCAGTGATACCACGGTGGACTTACTGTTTCTTCGGCCCGTTGAAGTGAGATGCGGATCAGAGTACCAGTGAGTACTTTTCCGGCATGTTAAGACGGTTGGGGCGCGCCAGGGCCGGGCACAGCCTTCAGCCGGGGGATGCGGGTTTCGGCCCCCGGCAGTTCCGGAAAGTCGGTGTAAGCGCCGGCCTGATACCAATAAGCCACCGAAAAATAGTTATCGGCGCGGTGATTGGCGTGGCCGTGCTCGATGGTGTACTTCAAGTACTTCGTAAAGGTGATGGGATTATCGGCATGCCAGCGATACAGGCAATACCGGCCTCCGGGGCGCTCGCCGGCGACGATCAGGGGGGCGCCGTTATAGAGATGGGCGAACGGGATCGCCGTATCGCGCCCGCCGAAGTCCCATGCGCCATTGAAATAATCTTCCGTGCCCGTCCCCGTGATCGAGGGGTGGCTCTCGTTATCCACGAAGATCATTTCGTCGCCTTCTCCCATCCAGTAGTCCTGATTCTGCAGGACCCCCAGCGTCACCCCCATCAAGTGCCCGCGTCCGCGCGTTTCGGCGAAGACATAGTTGTCCTGGCCGTCGAGGTTTTTCAGTTTGTCGGCATCGCCGTTAGTGAGCCAATCGTTGGTGGTGGGTTTGTTCGGGTCGGCCTGGCGGTATTGCGCGTGGAAGTAGAGCACTTCGTCCGGCAGGGCGGGGACGATCTGGTAGTCGATGTTGGAATAAAAGGCGTGCACGCGCTCGGTGCTTTCGTTGGTAGCGGTGATGCGCGCCGACTTTCGGAAGGGCATGGCAAAATAGCAGTTCAACGCTTTCACCGAGGAACAGTTCAGGAACGCCGACTGGTACACGAAATATTGCCCGAGATTCAAGCCGAAGAAGTCCCCCACGGGCACTTCCACGCTGGGTTTGGCGGCCCCATCCCAGTAGATGCGCAACACGATCTCTTTGAGGTGATTGGCGCTCTGGGCGGCGATCGTGAACCAGATATGCGTGATCACACCGGGGCCTTCGGAAGCGAACACCTCGCGCGTGGCGCCGGCATCGATCGGCCAGGCGTCGGCATTGCCGCCGGTGCGGTCGAAACTGGATTGTTTCAGCGACCGGTAATTCTGGGCGCGCGCGTAATGCGGCAGAAAGGGATAATCGCCGGCGGCTTGCCGGCCGGTTTGCGCGCCGGCCGAAGACGCGGCGGCCGAAAGTCCGGCGAATCCCGCCAGGCGCTGCAGAAAGCCACGGCGGGGCGCTATTTCGGATGACATCGTAATGGTCTCCTGTGGAACGAGGTTGAAGCCGGATTATACTACGGGCGAAAGCGGGTGGAGCAATAAAACGAGGCGGAAAATGCGGCGGGAAGCGCGACGGCGTTGCGCAGGGACGCGCCCGCCGTGCCGCTTTCGCGGCAGAAACTGGACGCGTCCCTCGACCAGGCTACTGATTTAAGAGTAATGAATGGCGTTCGCCGGGGGTATCCTGCCCAGGGAGTATTTTCTCCCCGCTTTCGGTGGATTTGGGCGACTGCCGCGATGCAAATCTACCGAATGGACGGTATATGATCGAAGAAGCCGGGTTGATACCTTACCTATGGAGCCTGAGGACGCCAAAGACGCTGTGGTTTTCAAACGGAGCGTGCAGCCTCTCCAATGGGGAGCCCAATTCGTGCTGTTGGCCAGTTTCGGCGGCATGCTCGGCCTGATGCTCTTCGCCGGGATCGATTCTCTGCGCGTTCTACGGCAGGTACAGGCCCGCAACGTCCAGATTCGCCAGACATTTCTGTTGCGCAATCGCGCGCTCGAGGACATCCGGTCGGCGCTGTATCAATCGGGCACGTTCACGCGCGATTACCTGCTGGAACAGGACGCCGTGCGCGCGGAGACCTATCGCGCCAGTCTGCAGCAAGTGCGCGGAGAAATGGATGCGGCGCTGGCCCGCTACGCGCGGTCGCTCGATGCCGGAGAAGTCGCGCCCTTTCAAGCCTTACAGGCACGCATCGCCGATTATTGGAAGGTGCTCGATCCCATCTTCCATTGGGATGCGCGGGAAAAGCTGGCCCGCAGCGATGCATTTATGCACGACCAACTATTCCCGCGGCGCGCCACCTCGCTCGAAATCGCGGACCGTATCGCGGCGGTGAACGAACAAGAGCTCAACACCGGCGATGAGCGGCTGAGGCAGCTCTTCGACCGGTTTAGATACAGGCTAGGCTTGATGCTGGCCATCACGCTGGGGCTCGGCGTGCTGCTGGCGCTGGCGACCACGCGCCACATCCTGCGCCTGGCGCGGGACGCCGATCTGCGGTTTCGCGAGGCGACCCTGGCGCAGGGCAAGCTGAAGGAACTTTCCGCGCGCCTGGTGGAGGCACAGGAGCAGGAGCGCCGCGCCATTTCGCGAGAACTGCACGATGAAGTCGGTCAGTCGCTAAGCGCGCTGCTGATGGAACTGGGCAATTTAGGGGCGGTCGCGCCGGGCGACGCCGAACTGCGCAGCCATCTGGAGTCCATCCGCAAACTGGCGGAAAGCAGCGTCAACGTGGTGCGCAACATGGCCCTGTTATTGCGTCCCTCGATGCTGGACGATCTGGGGCTGGTGCCCGCCTTGCAATGGCAGGCGCGCGAGATTTCCAAACGCACCGGCATGGCCGTGACGGTAGATGCCGAGAGCGTGGCGGACGATCTGCCCGAAGATCTGAAAACCTGCATCTATCGCGTAGTGCAGGAGGCCTTGCACAATTGCGCGCGGCACGCCTTCGCGCACAGCGCGCGCATCGAGGTGGTGCAGGAAAGCGGAAGCATCCGGTTGAGCGTGCTGGATGACGGCCAGGGCTTCGATAGCACGCACACGCGCGGTCTCGGACTGCTGGGCATGGAGGAACGCGTTACGCACCTGGGCGGCCGCTTCCACCTGAATTCCGAGCCGGGGCAGGGCACCCGGTTGCGGATCGAAATTCCGTTAGCCGAGCGCCCGCTGGAGGTAGTCGCGTGACTCCGGTGCGGATCGTACTGGCCGACGACCACACCATCATGCGCAACGGCCTGCGCCTGCTGCTGGAGAGGCAGCCGCATCTGCAGGTAGTCGGTGAGGCGGCGGACGGCCGCCAGGCAGTGGCGCTCAGCGAGACGTCCAATCCCGACGTCGTCATCATGGACATCGGCATGCCTAACCTGAACGGTATCGAGGCCACCCGCCAGATCGTCAATCATAGTCCGCGGACGGCTGTGGCGATCCTCAGTATGCACTCCGACGAGAGCTACGTGATCCGCGCGCTGAAGGCCGGCGCGCGCGCCTATCTGCTGAAGGACTCCGCCGAAGCCGACCTGCTGGCAGCCGTGCGCGCGCTCACGGAAGGCAAGTCTTTCTTCAGCCCCGCCATCAGCAAAATCCTGGTGGAGGACTATATGCGGCAATTAGAGAGCCGCGGGGCGGAGGATACTTACGAGCTGCTCACCAACCGCGAGCGCGAGATCCTGCAGCTTTTGGCCGAGGGGCGCACAAATAAGGAAGTGGCCAACATGCTGAACCTCAGTCTCTACACCGTGGAGACGCATCGCACTCACATTCTGCAAAAGCTGAACCTGCACAGCGTGCCGGAGCTGATCCTGTACGCGGTGCGCAAAGGCATCATCGCGTAGGAGCGGGTTATGGAGAACCCTCGAAGCGGGACTTAAAGGTCCCGCCGGCACGCTAAAAGCGTGCGCCACGTCATCTCGAGAAGTCCAAACCGGCGCCTGGGCTACGATGAAACTTCGTAAATGATTTCCGATCGATACGGCAGATACATGGCGTATGGCGCGGGTTTGGCGCTGTTTGCCTGGTTCATTTTCGCGATCCGCGGCGGACTGGATTCCTGGTTCGATGGCGACGACATCATGAACCTGCATTACTACTGGTCGCGGCCGTGGTCCGCGCTGCTGAAGGCCAACCTGTTCTTCTGGTCGAGCTACCTGCGGCCCATGGGCGGAGTGTTCTACCGGGCGATCTACGAATCGTGGGGATTCGATCCGCTGCCATTCCGGATCGCGGCGCTGGCATTGCTTTCGGTGAATTTCGCACTGCTGGCGGCCGTCGTGTGGCAGCTTACCGGATCGCGTTGGGGCGCGTTGGCGGCGCTTTTGCTCGTGGGCATCAACCCTTCGTTCGCCGGCGTCTACTTCGATACGGGAGCGATCTACGACGTCCTGGCATATACCTTCTTCTGGGGAGGTTTCGCCTGGTATGTGCGGCTGCGCCGGGGAGGGCGGCTGCCCGGCTGGGGAAGCCTGGCGCTGGTATTCTGCGCGTTCGTAGCGGCGCTGAACGCCAAGGAAATCGCGGTGTCGCTACCTGCTGCCGTGGGCCTTTACGAACTGATCTGGCATCCGCCCGCAAACTGGAAGCCGGCGGAGTTGTGGCGCTGGATACGGCAGGAGGGCCGATTCGCGGCTGTGGGCGGACTTGCCGGCATCGGCTACATGGCAGGGAAGCGGTACGGCGCGGATTCGTTGTGGCAATTGGACGCCTATCGTCCGCATTTTTCTTTGGCTGCATATTTCGCGGCGCTGGCTCACTATCTGAGCGGGCTGATCTTCAAGCCGGTGACCATTTTGTCGTGGCAGATTGCCGTCCTGATGGCTGCCATGCTGTTGCTGGGCGCGGCCACCCGGCGGCGCTGCCTCTTGTGGGGGGCCGGTTTCATCGCCGTGGGCGTGTTGCCGCTGGCGTTCATTCCGCCGCGGGATGGGGTCGCCTATCTTGTGCCTTCGGTCGGATGGGCGGTTTACGGCGCGGGGTTTCTGGATTGGCTGCTCGGAATTCTTACCGGCCGAAGTCTCCGCTTCCGGCACGCGGCGCGGGCGGGCGTATTGATCCTCCTTTTTGCCGTCTTGGCGCCGTGGCAGCGGAAGTGGATCGAAATGCGCGCCGCGGAAGCGCACCAGATGCAAGCTGCTTTACGGGATCGCTTCATGCGGTACCAAGGGCAGATCCTGGCCTTGATTCCGGCGCCGCGCAAAGGCGCGCAAATCCTGTTGCTTTCCGACGCCGATGGGCGCGACGATTGGGGCATTTATATGTTGATCCGCCTGACGTACGGCGATCCCTCCTTGCAAGCGTACCGGAAGACCGTCTGGGACGCGCACCACATGCCGATCGATGCAAGCGGCTTCGACTATGTCCTCGATTGGGTGAACGGCCGGTTCGTGTTGGTGAGCCGAAAATGACGGCCGCGCCCTGCAAGCGGGGTTTAAAAGTCCCGCCGGCCCGCGGAAGCGTGCGCCACGGCACAAACGTGCGATCATGATGGTTTGAGTCCCCTGGTTCTCGTACTGCTGGCCCCCTTCATGACCCCGGACATGGGGAGCGCGGCGCGCGATCTGGCGCGCTCCGTAGCGGCCGCGGTGGCGCACGAGCCGGTGACCTTGAGCGTCAAGAATGCCTCGACGCTGCGGGCCGCCGAAGTCGCCGAGATTCGCCGCGCGTTTGAGTCCGAGTTGAAAGCGGCCGGGCAGCCGGCAGCCGACGTGCAGCTCACTATCTCAGAGAACCTGACGCAGTTTCTCCTGGTGGGCGAGATTCATCGGGGCGGCGAGCGCCGGGTACTGTTCGAATCCTGGCCGCGGACCCCCGCGGCCGGCACCCCCGCGGCGGACAAACCGGCGCGCGTGACGCTCGAGAAAAAGCTGCTTTGGGAGCAGGATCAACCCATCCTGGATGTGGCGCAACCGGTTGGCGCCCTGCTGATCCTGGATGGAGCCCGCGTGCTGCTGGTGCGCGGCGACGAGAGACAATCGGTGCCGATTCCGCGCACGCACCCTTGGCCGCGCGACCTGCGCGGACGCTTGTCGGTGAGTGACGCCGCCTTTACCGCGTATCTGCCGGGAACAATTTGCCGCGGAGGCACCGAGCCGCGGCTCTCACTCGATTGTGTCGACTCGCAAGAGCCCTGGCTGCTGGCGCCCGGGGCCATCGCCCGCTTCGCGGCGGAGCGGAATCTCTTTCAGGGCCACGTAGATATCCAGCCCGGCGGCGTGCGCGACCTTCCGCCGTTCTACTCAGCCGCTCCCGCGGGCGACGGCTGGATCTTCGCGGGCGCCGACGGGCGCGCGCACTTTTACACGCGGTCCTGGGAACCGGCGGGAGCTATCGACCCGTGGGGCAGCGACATCGCCGCGGTCGCAACGCCGTGCGGCGCGCATCTTCTGGCTACGCGCGGTACCCGCATGGCTGAGCCGGACGCCATCCAGGCTTTCGAGCTGGATGCCACGGCACCCATGGGATCCGCGCCCAATCCCGCCGGTCCGGCGCTGGAATTCTCCGGACCCATTACCGCGCTATGGTCTGCCGGGAGTACGGCCACGGCGGTTTCGCGCGATCTCGAGACCGGACGGTATGCGGCTTTCAGCCTGGCTGCCACTTGCGGTTCTTAGCGCCTCCGCGGTGTGCGGGGCGGCGGTGCGTCCGCGGTACGGCGGCACGCTGCGCGTGGAGACGCGCGCGGCTCCGGCGGTGCTCGACCCGGGCGCCGCGGATAGCGCAGCGCCGGCCTCGCTGGTTTTCGAGACCCTGGTGTACGTCGACGCGGCCGGAGTAGCGCAACCCCGCCTCGCCGTATCCTGGCAGCATGACGCCGGCGCCAGGCGCTGGCAGTTCAACCTGCGGCCGGGCGTCAAGTTGCACGATGGCTCCCCGTTGACGGCCGCTACCGCGGCGGCGTCCCTGCAAATCGCCATGCCAGGCGTAACGGTTGCCGCGAGCGGCGAGGTGCTCAACATCCATGCGAGCCGCCCCTTGCCGGACCTGCTGCTCGACCTGGCCCACACCAGTTGGCTGGAAACGGGACCCTTTCGCTTAACTGCCCTGGACCCCGGCCATCGGGCCACGTTCGCGGCCAACGAAGATTATTGGGGCGGGCGGCCATTCCTGGACGGCATCGAGGTTCAGTTCGGCCGCGGCCCGCGCGACCAATTGGCCGACCTCGAACTCGGAAAAGCCGACGTCGTGGAACTCGCAACCGCCGACCTGCGGCGCGCCTCCGACCACGGCGTGACGGTATGGAGCTCCGCTCCCATCGACCTGATCGCCCTGGCATTTACACCCGGCCACGCGGAGGATTCCCGCCTGCGCGAAGCCCTGGCCCTTGCGATCGATCGCGCCGCGATGCATACGGTACTTCTGCAGAAACAGGGAGAAATCGCCGGCGCGCTGCTGCCCCAGTGGATCTCCGGATATGCATTTCTCTTTCCCGCCGGGCCCGATCTGGCGCGCGCCCGAGCGATGGTCAACGTCCTGCCGCCCGCGTCCCGAACGCTGACGCTGAGCTACGACCCAGCCATGCAGAGTGCCCGCTCTCTAGCCGAACGGCTGGCCGTCAACGCGCGCGACGCGGGATTGGCCGTGCAGGTCTCGCCGCAAAATCCGCGCGCCGATGCGCGCCTGGTTGAGATCCGTCTGCGTTCGCTCGATGCGGCACAGGCGCTGGCCGGAATCGCGGCGGCGCTCGGCCTGCCAGCGCCCGCAGTACCGGCCGCGCCATCTCCAGCGGCGCTTTACGAAGCCGAGGCCAAGCTGCTGGAAGGCTTCCGGGCGATCCCACTCTTCCAGCTTCCCTTGTTCCATGGGGCAGCTAACCGCGTGCGCGTGTATGCGCCGCCGCCGATTACGCGCCTGGGAGATTGGCGGTTCGAAAACATCTGGCTGTCCGGGACGGCGCCATGACCTTCCGCACGCGGCTGTTGATCGCCTTTGCGTTTATCACGGTGGGCGCGGTGGCCTTCGTGGGCGCCATCGTATCCACCACCACCCAGGCCGTCTTCGAGCGCCAGGACGAGCAGCGCGTCTCTGCCCTGACAGCCCAATTTCGCCAGGAGTATCTCCGCCGCCAGCGCGAGATCGCCCGGCAGGTGAAAGATATCGCGGAGGCCGACAGCACGCGCGACATGATTATCGCGCTGAGCCGGCCGGAAGCCGATCCATCCGTTTATGTAGATGCCGCGCAGCCGCTGGCCGCCGCGCACAACTTGGATTTTCTGGAGCTGGTCTCGGCAAAAGGCAGCATCGTTTCGTCGGCGCAATGGCCGGCGCGCTTCCTCTACCAGGAAGATTGGGTGACCGGGCGCGACGACTGGAATTCGCAGGAACCCTTTCTGAAGCGCGAGGAATTGCCCGAGGGCACGGCACTGGCGTTGGTCGCGGTGCGCATCGCCAGCGTGGGAGACAGCCAGGGCGATAGCCGGATCTACGTGATCGGCGGCGAAGCTCTGGACCGCGATTTCCTGTCGTCGTTTGTCCTGCCGGCCGGCATGCGCACGCTGCTTTACCGGGAGCCGGAATCGATCGTCGGGGTTGCCGGCCCATGGCAGCGGACAGCGCCGCTGGCGCCCATGATCGAGGCCCTGCGCAAGCAGCGGCAGGAGGTCACCCGCACCGTGCAGTGGTCCAACGACGCTGCCGGAGCCGAGACCTTTCACGGCATCCCGCTCACCGGTCCTGGCGGCGATTTCATGGGCGCCTTTCTGGTGGGCAGTTCGCGGGCTGCGCAGGTGGGTTTGGAGCGCTTCCTGCGCCGGGTCGAGGTGCTGGTGGCTATGGGCGGCATTCTGCTCGCGCTGGTGGTCGCTTTCTGGACCACGGCCCGCATTACGCGTCCCGTGGAAGCGCTGGCCGCCGGAGCCCGTGCGCTGGCCGCCGGCGATTGGCATACGCAGGTAGATGTGCGCTCCGGGGGCGAAATCGGCGCGCTCGCGGCCGCCTTCAACCAGATGACCCGCGATCTGCTGGAGCAGCGCGACCGCCTGGTGCAGGCCGAGCGTGTGGCTGCCTGGCGGGAACTCGCACGCCGCCTGGCGCACGAGCTGAAGAATCCCCTATTCCCGCTGCAGATCACCGTCGAGAATCTACAGCGGGCGCGCACCGCGCATCCCGACGAATTCGAGGAGGTCTTCCGCGAGAGCACTGCCACACTGCTCGCCGAACTGGGGAAACTGCGCGGCATCGTCGGGCGCTTCAGCGATTTCGCCAAGATGCCGCAGCCGCAACGGGAAACCGTGGACTTGAACGGCCTGGTGCGCGACAGCCTGAAGCTTTTCGAAGCGCAGATGCAATCCGCCGGCGTGGCTCTCCGCCTGGATCTTGCCGCGGACTTACGCGCCATCCAGGCGGACCCGGGCCAACTCGGCCGCGCCTTCCAGAACCTGGTGTTGAACGCCATCGACGCGATGCCCTCGGGAGGTACGCTCTCCATTCGCACCGCGGTACACGAAGGTAGCGCACGCCTGGAAGTATCCGACACCGGCCAGGGTCTGACGCAGGAAGAATGCGCGCGCCTTTTCACGCCATATTACACGACGAAAACCCACGGCACCGGGTTGGGCTTAGCGATTGTGCAGTCGGTCGTCAGCGACCACGGGGGAAAGATCGGAGTGCGGAGCCAGCCGGGGAAGGGAACCACATTCGCGATCGATCTTTCCTGAACTTCCCGTGGCGCACGCTTCAGCGTGCCGGCGGGACTTTTAAGTCCCGCTGCCCGTATACAGTCACCAATCTGCAAAATATAATCCAACACCGCATCTAACTGCGCCGGCGCTACTTACTAATCCCCTGTCTTCCACATACCCCCGTTCCCCATCACCCTCGGCCCTAAAATGAAATCGGGTATGGACGCCTCATCCCATCCCCAAATCCAAATCCAACCGCAAGGAATAACCCATGCTGATTTCCCGCAAACAACACCAGGCCAACCGCGAGAACGCGCAACACTCCACCGGCCCGGTCTCCCCGGAAGGCAAGGCCGCCGTCCGCCTCAACGCCCTCACCTTCGGACTCCGCGCGCGCGACGTCGTCCTCATCCACGAAGACGCCGCCGCCTACCAGCAACTCTGGGATGTCCTCGAATCCGAGTGGCAGCCCCAAGCCCCCACCGAAAAAATCTTGCTGGAACGTATGGCCGTAGCCCATTGGCTGCTCATGCGCACGGATCGCATTGAAGAGAGGGTCTTTACCGACACCCACCCGGGCGCAAGACAATTCGCCCTGCTCGATCGCGTCTCCGCCCAGCGTGCCCGCCTCGAGCGTTCTTTCAGTACCGCCATGCGCGAACTGAAGCAGTTACAAAACGAGCGCCGCGCCCGCACTCAGCCTGAGCCTGTGCAGCCGGTGCACACCGAGCCCGCCGTCACAACTCCCGCGCACCGGCCCGCCCCGCCGCCCGCATACGTGATGTCCGCCGCCCCGGGCGCCCAGGCGCTATCGTGCGCCCCTGTCTCCCCGGATACCCGTTAGCCCTCCGCCCCCCTGCTCTTTGACAATCTGGCAAACGACCCCAAGCAGTCCGCCCAATCTGTCCCATAACCGCCCGCTCAGCACAATTCACCATCCAGCCCCCACCCCCCAGCTCCCAGCCCCGTCCCACCACCCACA
>JBEKIM010000067.1:0-30142 GCA_050011755.1 Bryobacteraceae bacterium
CGTGTTGCAGGCGCTCGGGTTATGCCCTACTCACCCGGCAAAATGGCTCTGGAGTGCGAAAGTCGGGCTAAAGCGTGGGCCACAAGGCTTTCCCTGCAATCAATACTTGACAAGTTAAGGCTAATATTTTATGATTGTAATCAGATGAAGTTAAGTCCAACAATTCTAACAAGGAGCAACACAACCAAAATGTCCCTTACCCATGTCGATCCATTGGCCAATCTCCGCTACTTTGAAGATGCTTTCAGCCGTCTGCTCAGCGAGCCGCGCGCAGGCCGGCCCTGGTCGCCCGCGGTGGACATCTTCGAAACCGAGGATGAACTGGTCCTCAAAGCCGACGTCCCCGAAGTGGATCTCAAAGATATCGATGTCCGTGTCGAGAATCAGACCCTGACGCTGTCCGGCGAGCGCAAGTTCGAAAAAGACGACACCAACAAGGGTTACCACCGCATCGAGCGCGGCTATGGCCAATTTACCCGCAGCTTCACCGTTCCGCAGACCGTGGATACGGAGAATGTCGGGGCCGAGTACCACAATGGCGTTCTGACCGTCAGACTGCCCAAAAAGGCGGCGGCCAAGCCCCGGCAAGTCAAAATCGACGTCAAGCAATAAATTGCATTCCAATTGCAATGATGGGCGGCGGGGTCGTTAAAACGGCTCGCCGCCCAGTTGTCTTTATGGCGCCGCGAAAGTGTGCGGCTGATATCCTTAAAGGAAAGTAGGTCCCTGTGATCAGATTCGATAGGTTCACCCAAAAAGCTCAGGAGGCGCTGCAACAGGCGCAAGAAATCGCCGCCAAGTCCGATGGCCAGGTGCTCTATCCCCTGCACCTGCTGATCGCACTGGCCCAGGAGCGCGAAGGCATTGTGCGGCCGGTGCTCGAAAAATGTGGTGTGCAGCCGGACGCGATTGTGTCCGAAGGCGAGCAACAGTTAAAGAACATTCCGAAGGTCAGCATGCCGCCGCAGCCGGGTCTCTACGCTTCGCAGCCGCTCAACGAAGTGTTGGAGCGCGCCTTCGACGAAGCCAGCCGTTTCAAAGACGAGTTCGTCTCCACCGAGCACCTGCTGCTGGCGATTTCCGCCCAAAAACGCGATCCCGCCGCCCAACTGCTGGAGCGCGCCGGCGCCACGCACGACGCCATCCTAAAGGCCCTGGTATCCATCCGAGGCACACAGCGAGTGACCGATCCTAATCCCGAAACCAAGTATCAGGCCCTCGAGCGCTATGCCGTCGACCTGACCAAATCCGCCCGCGATGGCAAACTCGACCCCGTTATCGGCCGGGAGGATGAAATCCGCCGCCTGATGCAGGTGCTTAGCCGCCGCACCAAGAACAATCCCGTGCTCATCGGCGAGCCCGGGGTAGGGAAGACCGCCATCGTGGAAGGCCTTGCCCAGCGCATCATTAAGGGCGACGTACCCGATCAATTGCAGCACAAGAAGCTGGTGGCGCTGGACCTGGGTTCCATGGTGGCCGGCACCAAATTCCGCGGCGAATTCGAAGACCGCCTGAAAGCCGTCCTCAAGGAGATCACGGAATCGAACGGCGAGATCATTTGCTTCATCGACGAACTGCACACGCTGGTGGGTGCCGGCTCCGCCGAAGGCGCCATCGACGCCGCCAACATGCTGAAGCCGGCGCTGGCCCGCGGCGACCTGCGCTGCATCGGCGCGACCACGCTCAACGAATACAAGCGCGTGGAGAAAGACGCCGCCCTGGCCCGCCGCTTCCAGACCGTTTTCGTAGGCGAACCGACGGTGGACGATACCGTGGCCATTCTGCGCGGCCTGAAGGAGAAATTCGAGATCCATCACGGCGTGCGCATCAAGGATGCCGCCATCGTGGCCGCCGCCCTGCTTTCGCAGCGCTATATCACCGACCGCTTTCTGCCGGATAAAGCCATCGACCTGATCGACGAGGCCGGCGCGGCTTTGCGTCTGCAGATCGGCTCGATGCCCATCGAAATCGACGAAAAAGATCGCCGCATTACGCATCTTGAAATCGAGCGGCAGGCGCTCGGCCACGAGCGCGACGCCGGTTCGAGGGAGCGCCTGCGGCACGTGGAAAGCGAGTTGGAAGGCCTGCGCGGCGAAACCGCCACCCTGAAAGAGCGATGGAACCGCGAGAAGGCCGCCATTCACGGTGTGCGCCACCTTAAAGAAGAGCAGGAGCAACTGCGCAAAGATGAAGAGCAGGCCAGCCGCCAGGGTGACTGGGAGCGTGCTGCCCAAATCCGCTACGGCCGCCTCGCCCAAATTGAAAAGGACATCCAAGCCGCCGAACACGATCTCGAAGCCATCAAGGATTCCGCTTTGCTGAAAGAGGAAATCGACGACGAAGATATCGCCCGCATCGTGGCTAAGTCCACTGGAATTCCAGTGACCCGCATGCTCCAGGGAGAGGCGCAGAAACTGGTCCGCATGCCCGACAGCCTCAAAGACCGCGTGGTCGGCCAGGACGAAGCCGTGCGCCTGGTCTCGAACGCCATCTTGCGCAACCGCGCCGGCTTGAGCGATCCCAACCGGCCCATCGGCAGCTTCATTTTCCTGGGCCCCACCGGCGTGGGCAAGACCGAATTAGTGCGCGCGCTGGCGGAGTACCTTTTCGACGACGAGAAAGCCATGATCCGGGTGGACATGTCCGAATATGGCGAGAAACACTCCGTGGCCCGCATGATCGGCGCGCCGCCCGGATACGTGGGCTACGACGAAGGCGGCCAACTCACCGAACAGGTGCGCCGCCGGCCGTATTCCGTCATCCTGTTCGACGAAATCGAAAAGGCGCATCCGGAAGTCTTCAACTCGATGCTGCAAATCCTGGACGACGGCCGTCTCACCGACGGCCAGGGCCGCACCGTGAGTTTCCGGAACACCGTGATCGTGATGACTTCCAATGTCGGTTCCACCAGCATGCGGGAAGTCGGTCCGATCGGATTCTCCGTACACACCAAGAACACCGCCAACGAAGCCACGCGCACGCGCCTGCTGGACGCGTTGCGCAGCACTTTCCGGCCGGAGTTCCTGAACCGCATCGACGACATCATCGTCTTCAATTCGCTCAGCCGTGAGCATCTGACCATGATCATCGATATCCAGTTGCGGCGCGTGGGCAAGCTGCTGAAAGACCGTGGTATCGGTCTGGAGCTGACCGCGGCCGCCCGGGAGTTGCTCATTAAGGAAGGTTACGATCCGCAGTTTGGCGCGCGGCCCATGCGGCGCGCGATCCAGCGGCTGATTCAGGACCCCCTGGCGCTGAAGCTGCTCAACGGCGATTTCCAGGAAGGCGACACCGTGGAAGCGGACGCCGATCCCGCCGGTAACGAGCTTCGCTTTCAGAAGCTCGTGCCGGTGGCGGCCTAGTGAAAAGCTCCCCCTCCACCACTTAGAGGCGCAATGACCACCACGAACACCATCAAAACCGTTCTCCTTCTCGGCCTGCTCAGCGCCATGCTGCTCTTCGCCGGCGAAGCCATAGGTGGACGCCAAGGCCTATATTTGGGCCTGGCTCTCGCGCTCATCACCAACTTCGCCGGTTACTTCTTCTCGGATAAGATCGCGCTGGCATCTTATGGCGCGCGGCCGGTCACCGAGTCGGAGAACCCGGAGGCTTACCGGCGCGTCGCGCCCATCGTGCAGGGCCTCTGCCAGCGCATGGGCCTGCCTATGCCGCGCCTCTGGCTGCTTCCCGAAGAGAGCCCCAACGCCTTCGCCACCGGCCGCGATCCCAACCACGCATCGGTGGCGTTCACGGTAGGCATCCTGCGGCTGATGGACGATCGCGAAATCGAGGGAGTGGTGGCCCACGAACTGGGCCACGTACTCCACCGCGACATCCTGATCAGTTCGGTGGCCGCCACCATCGCCGCGGCCATCATGTTCGTCTCGCGCCTGGCCTTCTGGTTCGGGGGCGCCGCCGACGACGACGACCGCGGCGGCAACGCCATCGCCGGCCTGCTGATGATGATCCTGGCGCCGATCGCGGCCATGCTCATCCAGATGGCGATCTCGCGCTCGCGCGAGTACTCCGCCGACGAAGCTTCCGCTAAGTACACTCACGCGCCCAACGAACTGATATCCGCGCTGGGTAAGTTGGATACTTACTCGAAACGCATCCCCATGCAAGCCAGCCCCTCCACCGCGCACTTATTCATCGTCCAACCGTTCTCCGGCCAATGGTTCATGAGTCTCTTTTCGACCCACCCATCGACCGAAGATCGCATCGCGCGCCTGCAACAGATGCGCTGACTATTCCTGCTCGTCGGCCGAAGGACCGTAGATCGCCGGCACCGGCACATCGTTCAGCCGTAGGTACACGGTCAATTGGGCCCGGTGGTGGATGGTGTGGTTCATGACGAAGCTGCGGATGCACACCATGCGGGGCATGCTGAAAACGGTTACGCCTCCCCCCAGCAGCGACCAGGTCTTCGCCAGATGCTCGTCGCTGGCGGTGGCCAGGGCTGCGCGCGCGGCCGCCACCTGCTTATCGAAGGCCGCCAGCAACTCCTGCCGCGAGGCCACGGGCTCCTCTTTATAGGGCGGGGCGCCGGGCGGCGCGAAATCGAACGAATCCTTCTCGATCACATCCACGGTCCAACCGGTCATATTGGCGATATGCGTGGCCAGGCTTCCCATGCTGAAGGACTTGGGGTGCGGCTTCCAGCCGTATTTGTCCTCCGGGCAGCGTTCCAGGACCTTCCGGGTGCTAGCCATCTCGTGGTCGAATTCCGGCAAAAGGGCGTCACGAATCATGCGTAATTCCTCCTCGCTTATCTTCGTCTTTTGTTCGCCACGTGTCAAGAGTGAATTTGTTAAAAAAGTTGTACGTTCGTGCGCAGGGACGGCTGGGCTATGGGCCGAGACGACGCACTTGGCGGCGCCGCCGGTCCGCATTCAATCGTGCAGCACGATATTCAGCAGCGAGCTATGGATCTCTATCCCGCCGTTGTAGTGGATAAAGCCGAGTTTGCGGAATTTGTTCATAAAAAAACTCACCCGCGACCGCGTGGTGCCCACCAGGCCGGCCAACGTTTCCTGGCTGATGTCCGGAATCTTTCCGGCTGGAGCGCCTTCCTTTCCGAAGTTGGCCAGCAGCAGGAGAACTCGGGCTAAGCGTTTTTCGCTGGAATTGAAAAGCTGGTCCACCAGGTCTTCCTCGATCCGGATATTGCGCGACAGGACATAAGACAGCATCAGCCCGGCAAAAATGTTATCGTCGCGCAGCAGGCGCAGCATGGCCGGCTTCGCCAATCGCACGATCGAGCCCTCCGTCATCGCGGCCGCGGTCGCCAGGCGCACCTGCGGTTGGCCCACCAGGGAAGCTTCGCCTACCAGGTCGCCCACGGTCAAAATAGCGATCACGGCTTCCTTGTTCTGTTTGGAGATGACCGTGAGCTTGACCTTGCCCTTCTGGATCAAAAACACGGCGTCCGCGGGATCGCCTTGCGAGAACAGCACCTGGCCTTTGCGGTATTGGACGGTAGTGCCTTCCCGGGCAAATGTGGATCGCAGGGTATCGGAATCGGAGGTCGGCTTCATGCAAGTATTTCTTTTTGCTGCGCCCGCCCGAAATAGGCTGGCGGCAAGGGCGTGCGCAGAAACCTCAGTGTAGCCCAAGCGATTTATATGCTGCAATCGGATCAGTTGACCGCGCGCCGTGTCAGGCGAACATGCGCCACCAGCCAGTCGGAGGAGCAGGAAATGCAGGCTTCCGCGCCGCGATGATGGCAGCAGGATCGGGGAACCACTAATCCTATTTTTTCCGCCGTCGATACCAACAGCATCTTCGATTCCCGCAGAAGATGCACTTCTCTTTCCACGTCCGCGGGAGTCGCGGCCGAACTGCATCTCACCCGACTGCCTCTGTTCCTCAACATAGGAAACTCTTTTCACCCGTACGAGTTCTTGTTGTCTATTCTTACACGCTAACAGGTGGGCGCAAGAGACTAAAGTCGGATTAACCTGTCGTATAAATAGTGCGTGCAATGTCCTATTTTGTACTACATGGCTCAATCGATGAGGCCGTTGTGCAGCGCGTAATGCATCAGCTCGGCGGTGGTGTTCATTTTCATCTTTTCGAGAATCCGGGCGCGATAAGTGCTGACGGTGGTGGCCCCCAGATGCAATTCCTCGGCGATCTGCGTCACGGTTTTGCCCGCGGCCAGCATGCGCAGGACCTCGAATTCACGGTGGGATAAGGCCTCGTGGATGGGCCGGCCGGCGTCCTCGCTCAAATCGCCCGCCAGTTTTTCCCCCAGCGCGGCGCTCACGTAGCGGCCGCCGGCCAGCACCTTGCGCACGGCCTTGATCAGCTCTTCCGGAGCGCTCTCCTTGTTCATGTAGCCGGAGGCGCCGGCGCGCAGAAGGCGCTTGGCGTACTGGTCTTCCGGATGCATGCTCAAGACCAACACAGGAAGTTTGGCCCGTTCCGCTTTGAGGTCACGCAGCACGTCCAGGCCGCTGCGTCCGGGCATGGTGATATCCAGGATGACCAGGTCCCACTCTTCGGCCTGTATTTTGGCCATTACCTCATTGGCATCTTTAGCTTCCCCGCAGAGTGCGGTCTCCATTTCGCCCGCCAGAATCTCGCGCAGGCCACGGCGCAGAATGGCATGGTCGTCGGCGATGAGGATCCGGATCACGGGCCGCCCTCCGGTAAAGCGAAGCCGCCGGCGGGGATGCGGACGGAAACCATCGTGCCGCCATCGGGATGGCTCGCGATCCGGAAGGCGCCTTTGAGCAGTATGGCGCGCTCGCGCATACCCAGGATGCCGAGCGCACCGGAGGCGGACAAGCGCTCCGCGTCGATACCCCGGCCATTATCGCGAACCGTCAGGGACAGATAGCCGCCTTCCTGGCACAGAGCTACGCGCACCTCGGTGGCGCCGGCGTGCCGCGCGATGTTCGTTAACGCCTCCTGAAAAATGCGAAAGAGCGCGGTGGAGCGTTTCGAATCGACGGGCAAGTTCGCATCCGCCAGGTCCAGCCGGCATGCGATTCCCGTGCGCGACTGAAACTCTTCGGCGGCCCACTCCAGCGCGGCCGCCAAGCCGAGGTCGTCCAGGATTCCAGGCCTTAATTCGGTTGAGATCCGGCGCACCGCACGGATCGTTTCGTCGACCAGGTGCATCGCCGAAACGATCTTCGCGGATACCGTTTCCTGCGCGGATCCGGCCCTGATGGATGCCAGCTCCAGTTTGATGGCGGTCAGCGCTTGTCCCAGCCGATCGTGTAATTCCCGCGCCAGCCGGGTGCCTTCCTCTTCGCGCACGTGTTGCAATTGAGCGTTCAGCGCCTGCAACTCCTGGAACGAACGCTGTAACTCCCTTTCGGCCTTTTTTCTCTCGCTGATATCTTCCAAAACCACGGCAATGCGATCGATCCCGGCGGGCCCTTCGATGGGGAAGTAGGTGGCATATAAGTCGCGCTGGCCGAGTTCGGAATACGTAAATGTCATTTCGTATTTGACTACCCTACCTTGCAAACACTCGTCCACCCTGGGCTTGATGACGGCGTCGAACGGCTCCTGCCCCAGTACCTCCGCGGCCGTGCGGCCCACAACTTGTTCCCGCTCCAAACCGTGATAGTGGAGGAAAGCCTGATTCGCGAGCAGGTACCGGTAGTCGCGGTCCACTACCACGATCATTTCGTGCAGACCTTCGACGACTCTCTCATACTCCAACAACCGGGCTTCGGCCCGCTTCTGCTCGGTGATGTCCTCGACCATCGCCATGCCAATTTCAGGCGTCTTCCCCGCGCCGCTCCGCGATACCGTGACGCGCACCCAAATCGTCTGGCCGTCCTTGCGCAAGTAGCGCTTCGCCAATTGGAATTTCGGCCGATGGCCCGCCCAGTTTTGCGCCGCCATCGCGGCGGAGGCCGGCCGGTCTTCTTCAAAGGTGAGATCCATGTACGATTTGGCCGCCAGTTCTCGCTCCGAGTACCCCAACATTTCCTGGTAAGCGCGATTTGTGGCAATGAACTTACCCTGTTTATCCGTGACAGAGATGCCCACCACGGAATTCTCGAAGACGGCGCGCCAGCGTAACTCGCTCGCGCGTGCCTCTTCCTCTTCCTGCCGGCGTTTCGCAATGTCGCGGTAAGCGGCACAAATAACGGTCTTTTGGCCGCCCAAAGAAAACAACCCAAGATCGACGGCAGCGGGAAACTGGCTGCCGTCCCGCCGGCAAAGGATGGCTTCCGTATCGACGCGCTGCCCGTCCGCCACCAGATCCGACGGTCTTCGCCGCCCGGCGTGTGACTCGGCCGGAATAATCAACTCGCTGAGCCGGCGGTCAATAGCGGCTCCCGGAGCGTAGCCGAAGAGCTTGGTGAATCCCTTGTTAATGCGGATCACGCGATCGTCGATCGTGGTCAGGGCTATGGCTTGCGGCGCCTGTTCGAACAACTCGCGGAGTAGACTTATTTCTCTCTGAAGACGGAATAAATAGAACAGCAAAGCCGCCAGTACCAGACCGGCGGGCACGCCAATCCAGAGGGCCGCCAGACATAAAGATCCCGGTTCGTACGCAAGGGTTATCGCAAAGGATGACAGCACAAAAAATGGATCAACGGGACTATTTACTCGAAGTCATTAGCCATAAAATATCATAAATCCGATTGTGAGTTCCGGGAATAGCAAAACGAAGGTCCCGGCATAAGCCGGCCATTTACGTCTACAATTGGGATTTCCAAACGCGGCTATCAGGCAGCGGCGTCGGAGGCTCTCTCGAATCTTCGCGTATCGCCGCCATCCGTTACGGTTATTTTCTGGCGCCAGGCCAGCCAGGCCATATACGTGACGCGCAGAACCTCCCGGCGGTCGAGGGGCTGTACCAGAACGTCGTAGCCTCCCAGGTTCAGCACTTCGGCCCATAGCCGTTCGTCCGCCAGGCGGGAGGAGACGATGAAATTCGGCGGGTTGGCCCGTCTCTGCAGATCCGCGAGTAATACCTGCCAGTTTCCTTCGGCGATTTCGGTATCGCAAATGGTCACGGCGATGCGAGGGTTGTTGAGCATCCCGACCGCCTCGGCGTAGGTGGCGGCTTCGCGGATTTCCCAATGTGGAGGGGCGAAGATCTCGCGCAGCGTGCCGCGCCGCGAATCGAACGGGCCGACGAGCAGTATCGCAATGGAGTTTTCCGCGGCCGGCGCCGACTGCGTGCGCAAGTCCGGAACGGCTTCCTCCGATAGGACGGGTGAGGACATTTTGGGGTTTTCCGGATTGGTAGTGGCGGGATCGGGGAAAATTCTCCGGATTTCCGGCTGGCGCTCAAGTTTCGCTACCCGTCCCGTTGGCCCTTTGCGCGAAACCAACGCCGCAACGTTTGCGCCCGATGTATATTAGAATCAACGTGAGGACTTGCATGAGATCCCTAGTAGTCATCCTGGCTGTATTGACCTTGGTTTCCTGTAGCCGGGACCCCAACGTCGCCAAGAGGCGTTACCTGGAGAACGGCAATAAATACTTCGCGAAAGGCAAGTACAAGGAAGCTTCCATCATGTATCGCAACGCCCTGCAGAAGGACCAGCGATACGGTTTGGCCTACTACCACCTGGCCCAGACCGATTTGAAGCTCGGCCGTGTCCCCAACGCCTTGGGCGAATTGCGGCGCGCCATTGAACTGATCCCCAAGACCGATCCCGAACACTTCGACTCCGAAGTCCGGCTGGCCGAGATCTACCTCGCGTTTACCCGTGAAAGCCAGTTTCTGGCGGAGGTGGAGGGCATCACCAAGGAGCTTTTGCAGCGCGACCCGAATTCGTTCGACGGCCACCGGCTGACGGCGGACCTGGATTTAGTGCGGGCCCAGAGCAGCTTCCATGAGGGCCGGCCCGAGCAAACCGAAAAGCTGCTGACGGCCGCCATCGCCGAATATCGCAAAGCGATCTCCATCAACCCTAAGCCGGGGCTGAACCTGCGCATGCAGTTGGCCCGCGCGCTGGCCGCCGACCGGCAGTTTGCCGAGTCCGAGCAGATCTACAAGCAGCTCATCACGGAGGACAAAACCTTCGTCCAAGCCTATAACGAGTTATACGGTGTCTATCTGCTGGAGAACAAATCCGCCGATGCGGAGCAGATTCTAAGAACGGGCGCCGCCAATAATCCCAAGCAAATGAGTTTTCTGCTGTCGCTGGCCAGCTATTACTCGAGCCTGCAACGCCACGATCAGATGGTGGCGACCCTCAACGACATCAAGAGCCATGTCAAGGATTACGATCGCGCGTACCTGGTGGTGGGCGATTTCTATTTCCGCAACCGGGATATGGCGGAGGCGCTTAAGCAATATAAGGAAGGCATGGCCGCCGACCCCAAGCAAATGGCCACCTACCAGAAGCGCATGATCGAAGTGCTGATGCGCCAGAACCGGCGCGCGGAAGCCGCCGATATCAATGCCGCGATCCTGAAGGAAAATCCCAAGGATTCCGACGCGCGGGGATTGCAGGCATCCATGCTGCTCGACCGCGGCGATGTGCAGAAGGCCATCTCGGAGCTGCAGGCCGTGGTAAACGCCGCGCCCGACAATTTCGTGGCGCGTTACAACCTGGGCAGGGCGCACGTGGCCCGCGCCGAGTGGGAGCAGGCCCGCCAGCAGTTCAGTGAAGCCATCCGCGAGAGACCCGATTACCTGCCCGCCCACCTGGCGCTGGCGCAACTCCAGGTGATGCGTAAGGATTACGACGAAGCCCTGAAATCGGTCACCCGGATTCTTACCATCGACAAGAAGAACGGCCCGGCCCGCATGATCGAGGCGGCTGCCCTGCTGGGTGAGGAGAAGTACACGGAGGCGCGGCAGTTGCTCGAAGCCATCCGGCAAGCCAATCCGAATGCGCCGGATATCGATTTTTCGATGGGCATGATCGCCTTGAAACAAGGCAACCTGAAAGAGGCGGAAGACATCTTCCGTAAAGCCTATGCAGTCAATCCCAGGGATGATCGCGGCTTGGTCGGCCTGGTGGAAACGCTCACCCGGCAAGGCCATTTCGACCAGGCGATTCAGTTCCTGCAGTCGGAGCTGGCCAAGACTCCCAAGCGTCAGGATCTGCAAATGGCGCTGGGCAACGTGGCGGTCCGTGCCGGAAACTTCGAAATGGCCATCGCCCAGTTCCAGGCCGTACTCAACGGGTTGGACAAGAACTCCAAATCGCGCGGCGAGGTTTATTTCCGGTTGGGCGTCACGCTGCGCCGCAAGGGCGATCTGAACGCCGCCATACCGGCCCTTTACAAGGCCAGGGAGGGACTGCCAGGGAATTCGCTGGTGGTGAATGAGTTGGCCTTGGCTTTACAGAGCGCCAACCGGCAGCCCGAAGCCAGGGAAGCGTACGAGCAGGCCATCAAGATGGATCCCCAAAACGGATTTGCCCTGAACAACCTGGCATTTCTAATCGCCGAGGGCGGCTCCGGGGACCTCGACCAGGCCCTCACCTACGCCCAGCGCGCCAAACAAGTGATGCCGAACCTGAGCGAAGTGTCCGATACGCTGGGATGGATTTACCTGAAGAAGAACATGAGCGACAATGCCATGGATATCTTCCAGGAACTGGTGAATAAGATGCCCGGTAATTCGACGTACCGGTTCCACCTCGGCATGGCATACGCGCAAAAAGGCGACAAGCCCAAAGCGATCAAGGAATTGCAGCAGGCGCTGCGCAGCAGTCCGGCCAAATCGGAAGAGAATCAGATCAAGGACCTGATCAACAAACTGCAGGCCTAAACTGCGCTACGATGGCCTATCCGGAGGCCCCCATGGTTCTGTCGGATGTAGACATCAAGCGCTACATCGAAGCTGGGAAAATCAAGATTGCCCCCGACCTGCCGCCTGAGCAGTTCGGCAGTTGTTCGGTGGATTTCCGGCTGGGCAATGAGTTTAACGTCTTCGAATACAGCCGCCACGCTTTTATCGATCCGCGCGACCGCGCCAGCCTGCAACACATCATGCGCACGGTCGAAGTGCCCCCGGACGAGCCTTTCGTGCTGCAGCCGCGCGACTTCGTGCTGGCGGTGACGCTGGAGTCATTGGAACTCGATGCCGACGTGCTCGGACGTCTGGAAGGCCGCTCCAGCCTGGGCCGCATCGGAATCATCGTCCACGGGACGGCGGGGCTGTTCGATCCCGGCTGGACCGGGAAGGCCACCCTGGAGTTGAGCAATCTCAGCCGGATGGCGGTGGCACTCTATCCCGGTATGCGCATCTGCTCTTTCACCTTCGAACAGCTTTCGTCGCCGTCGTCGATGCCCTACCGGCAGAAGCCCGGCAATAAATATTCAGGCCAATTGCATCCGCTGGCCAGCAGGCTGGGATCGGAAGTCGTCAAATTCAAGTAAGGTTTCTCGCAAAGACGCCAAGGGAACCGCCAAGTGCGCCAAGAAGACGGAAACACTTTGGGATTGATTTTTTGGCGGCCTTCGCGGTCACCTTGGCGACTTGGCGAGAAAACGCCGAAACTCATCCCGCGCCGGCAACCTGATGTTGGGCATCGACCAGCGGGTCGATGACTTTCACTTGACCCTGGTAGCCGTTGAACTCCTCGACCAGCCGGACGAAGTACGACGGATCTTCCGGATTGTCTCCGCTGCCCTCTCCATTCCAAAGAAACAGTCCGAAGAGCCGCGGCGCCGAATCCGGTTGCTCTCCGCAGGTTTGGTGCGGTTCTGCTTCCATTTTGGCGGTGTTGATCAGCCAGTTCTTATGGCGGCGCTGCAGCGATCTCCGGCCCTCGGCAGTGCTTTCATCGAAGGCCGCGCCTAAATGCTCGGAGTGGAACCAGACTTCATCGCCCAGCGCTGCGCGCAAGTCGTGAAAACTTCGCTCCCACTCTTCGGATTGAAACGGCCACAAAGCCCGATGGAACTGGCCGGCGGCCGGTTCCCGCAGCAGGAGGCGCACTTGCGCATTCCTTTTGTGGCAAGCTTCGGCAAACATGATATCGCCCTCATGCGCTCCGTCGCAGATCGCCAGATCGCCCTCTTCCTTTCCCACCTGCCACTGGTCGAGCGCCGCCTCGATCTGCGCCCGCACGGCTGCAATGCGGGACACAGGGAAACGCGGGGTCTGTTGGTCCTCTTTGCCCATCGGATAGCCCGCCCACAGGAAGACGCGCCGCCAGATATGATACCCGTTCTTTGGCGTAAGCGCCTCGCACAGGATGTGCAAAGCGGGCTTTACAAAGTCCGGCCTGAAATGCAATTCGTCGTAGAGCAACAATCGTTCCTGGAAGGAGCGCAACTGAAAGAAAGTCGCTCCCGGAATGCTGCACGCTTCGCGGATGTGCTGCAGCGCCTTAGCGTTGTCGCCCCCCATTGACGCGAGCCCGGCAAGAGTGGTGGTGGTCCAGAACTGCTCCACGGGGTCGCCCTTTTCAATCGCTCGTTCTCTGAAATTCTTCGCACAGAAATGCACCACCGTGGCCAGTTCGGCCTCGTCCACGCCTGCGGGCCAGATTTGCGAGAGGTAGCCTCCCTGGCAATCCAAGTCCTTGAGCACAGCCAGGATGATGAGCGCGTTGAACCCGGCGAAGTAAGCGCGTGGATCATACTGCTGGGCCTGAATAAAGCTGCGCACGGCCAGAGCCGCCTGGTGCGAAGTCTCGAGGGCCTTCTGCCTGCGATTTTCGGGCTTTTCACTGCGCCAGGAGAGGTGCCATAAGTGACGCGAGACTTGTCCCAACAGGTCCCCCGCCTGCGGGTCGTCTTCGTGCTGGCGCAGTAAATTACGCAATTGCAGTTCGGCCTGAGTGGTCTTGCCCTGGTGCGTTAACACCCGGCTGAGTTGAAGCTGCGCCTCGAAGTGATTCGGCTCGTGTGCGATGACTTCCCGCAGTTCGCGCTCCGCCGCCCGGTAGCGGCACAGATCGATCAGCGCGCGAGCTGCCTGGTAGAGGATCTTAGTGCGATGCAGGATGGTGGGCGCGTCGTCCGCCAAGGTCTTGATGTCGCCCGGGTGCCCGCTCGATTGGGCAATCCGGACTAGGTCGAGCCAGTCGTCGCGCAGCGCGCCGAAATAGTTTGCCCTGGACGTCTGAATGTTGTCCCAGTTCACGGGGGCCAGACCCGGCAAATGCTGGTAGACCGGGCTCCCGATGGTTTTGGGCTCCTCGGCCAAGGCACGCTTGAGGGTCCGGGTGAGGCTCTCGACTTGCCTCTGCAGACCGGCGCAGCCTGACTTACAGTCGGCAAAAAGGGCGCCGTCGTAGCTAAAGCAACGGTCGGGAGCTATATCGAACGGCCGGGCGCTGCCGAAGCTTCCTTGCACAATCAGCACACCGCGCGGACACACCCCATGGCGCACCCCGAGCTCATAGAACACATTCAGGTCGCCGATCGAGATATCCGCCACCACCAGATCGGCGGTGACCAACTCAAAGAACATGTCGGTGCGGATATCGCCCGCGGAGGCCTCGCTATCCGCGCGGAACGGATCACAACCAGCCTTGCGCAGGGCGGGTTCCAGCAGATTTTCGTAAACGGCGTTAAAGTCGATTACATCTCTGACGCCGTTCGCCTCGTGATCCAGAGGCTTTTTCCCAAACGGCATCACCACAAATACGCGCGGTTTCACAATGAAACCTCCTTTTCACCCTCTGTCTGAATAGTGCGCGTTGCCGCCGATTCGTTACACGCGGGAAACCGGCGAAGGGTCGCCTACGACCCGGTCTTCCGCCGCGCCAGATCCTCCAGGCACTTCACCACCAGCGCCGTCCACCCCGTCTGGTGATTGGCGCCCAAGCCCCGGCCGCTGTCGGCATGGAAGAATTCGTAAAACAAGGTCAGATCCCGCCAGTTCGGATCGTGCGCGTAGCGGTCGCCGCTTTGCCACGCGGCGCGCCCATCGTCTCCTGGCACAAAGATTCGTGCCAGCCGGGACATGATCTCCCCCGCCACTTCTTTCAGGTTCATCATGCGCCCAGAGCCGGTCGGGCATTCCACGCGTAAGTGGTCGCCGTAGAAGTGGTGATACCGCTCCAGCGCCTCCACCCAAAGAAAGTTCACCGGAAACCAGACCGGTCCCCGCCAGTTCGAATTGCCGCCGAAGGTGCCGCTGGTGGATTCCCCCGGCTCATAGGCCACGCGCTGGTCCACGCCGTCGGTCTGCAAAATGTAAGGATGCTCCTGGTGGAATTTGGAAAGCGAACGGATGCCGTAGGGTGAGAGAAACTCCTTTTCGTCCAGCAAGTACTTCAGCACGCGCAGCAGGCGCCCCAGCGAGGGGATCGCCAACAGCCGGTGCGTGTGCCCGTTGGAATCGTCCTGCTCCATATACGAAATCTGCGCGCACAGGTCCTGGCGGTTTTCGAGGAACCAGTCCATGCGCTTGCGAAAACCGGGCAACCGGGCGATGTCTTCATACTCAAGCACAGTCACCGCCACCAGCGGGATCAGCCCCACCGCCGAGCGCACGCGCAACGGGAGAGTGGTGCCATCCACGCGGAGCTGATCGTAGTAGAACCCGTCCCCCTCGTCCCACAGCCCGTTGCCGCCCAGGGAGTTCATAGCGCTGGCGATAGCTACGAAATGCTCGAAGAACTTCGACGCCACGTCTTCATACGCCGGATCTTCGCGCGCCAATTCCAGCGCCATCGAGAGCATGGTCAGGCAATAGGCCGCCATCCAGGCCGTGCCGTCGGCCTGTTCCAGTTTCAGGTTCCCCGGCAGCGGAAGCGAGCGGTCGAATACGCCGATGTTATCCAGCCCCAGGAACCCGCCGGAGAAAATGTTCAGCCCTTCCACGTCTTTGCGATTCACCCACCAGGTAAAGTTGATCAACAGCTTATGGAAAACGCGCGCCAGGAAGACGCGGTCGCGCGCGCCGCGTGGGCCCGTCATCTTGTACACGCGCCAGCATGCCCAGGCATGCACCGGCGGATTCACGTCGCCAAAAGCAAATTCATATGCCGGAAGCTGCCCGTTGGGATGCATGTACCACTCGCGCAGCATCAGCACCAGTTGCTCTTTGGCGAAGTGCGGGTCGATCTCCGCGAAGGGAATCATGTGGTAAGCCAGGTCCCAGGCCGCGTACCACGGATATTCCCAGTTGTCCGGCATCGAAACCACGTCGCGATTATACAGATGCCTCCAGTCGTGGTTGCGTCCATGCTCGCGTCCCGGCGGAGGCGGCGGTTGGGCCGGGTCGCCGTCCAGCCACTGGGCCACGCCGTAATGGTAAAACTGCTTGCTCCACAGCAGGCCCGCGTACGCCTGCCGCGCGATGCGGCGCGCCGCATCCGTATAACCGTCGGGCATGCGCGCGGCGAAGAACTCGTCGCCCTCGGCCTGCCGCTGCTGGAATACCTGCTCCGTATCGAGCGCCGGATCGCAGCCATCCGCCGAGAGCCGCAGATGGATGGTCGCGCTCGCGCCCGGATCCAACTGCAGGCGGTACAGCGCGGCGGCCTTCGTGCCTTCGCCCTGCGGATTCACGCCGCCGGTGCGGCCCTCGATCAAGTAGGCGTGAAAGGCATCTTTCACATAGGGCCCGGCGCTCTTTACGCCGAACAGCCGCTCCATATTCGTCTCGTTCTCGGTGAAGAGAAGTTCGCCGGCGCCGGGCGCGTCCAGCCGGTATTTCCCGAGCGAAGCGTGGTCCACCAGCAGGGTCCGATCGCTCTCGCGGCTGATCTTCCCCTTCGGCCAATAGCCTTCGCCCTGCCTCCCCCACGACCACGTATTGCGGAACCACAGGGTGGGCAGCAGCGCCAGGTCCGCGCGCTCCGGTCCGCGATTCACGGCGGTGATGCGCACCGCCAGATCGTCGGGCCCACCTTTGGCATATTCGACAAAAATATCGAAGTAGCGCTGCTCGTTGAAAATGCCCGTATCTTCCAGTTCGAACTCCGGCTGCGCGCGGCCGCGGCGCCGGCTTTCCTCCACCAGCCAGGCATACGGAAAAGCGGCCTGCGGATACTTGTAGAGGCCTTTCATGTAGGAATGCGTCGGCGTGGAGTCCAGGTAGTAATAACACTCCTTTACGTCCTCGCCGTGGTTGCCTTCAGGGTTCGTCAACCCGAAGAGCCGCTCCTTCAGGATCGGGTCGCGGCCATTCCACAGGGCCAGCGCGAAGCATAGGCGGCATTCGCGGTCGCAGATGCCCAGCAGTCCGTCTTCTCCCCAACGGTAGGTGCGGCTGCGCGCGTGATCGTGCGGAAAGTAATCCCAACAGGCGCCGCCCGCCGAATAATCCTCGCGCACGGTGCCCCACTGCCGCTCCGAGAGGTAGGGCCCCCAGCGTTTCCAGTTTTTCTCGCGCCGTTCGTCCTCCGCGAGGCGCGCCAGTTCGGCGATCACGGCCGGACCTCCCGCGCGATCTCGATCACGTTCTTGATCCCGCCAGCTTTCCCCGCCACCGGATCCTGGAACGCCTCCATGGGATAGCGTCCAGTGATCATGGCACGCAGCGCTTCCGGCCAACGCGCCGCGAAGACCCCGATATCGCGCACCGCATTGTCGAACGCCTGCGGACCCGCGTTCACCACTCCCACCACCACCTGGTTCTTCAGCACCAGGTTGTACATGATGCGCTCCGTATCGAACTTCACCGGCTCCCCTCCACGCGGCACGCCCGTAAAAACATAAATGCCGTTAGATCCGAGGTGCTTCAAGACTTCAAAGGCGAATTGCGGAGCGCCCGCGGCCTCGTAAATCAGATCGATGTTGCCCACTTGTTCAACCATCTCTTCAATGGATGTTTGCTGCGACGAAATGTAGCGCGCGCCGGTGGCTTCAGCCACCGCGGCATTTGGATTCGGCTTGGGCGACCGCGAATACACAGTTGTTTCAAACCCCGCATTCACCAGCGCCATGGCTCCCAGCAATCCAACCGGACCCGCGCCCAGCACCACCGCGCGATGCGTGCCGCCGCCCCAGGGCAGCCGCTGCTGGACCTCGCGCACCTCGATCAGCGCCTTCTCCGCGATGGTCAGCGGTTCCACCAGCACCGCCACATCGCGCAGGCCGCGCCCCACGGGATGCAGGTTGTGCCGCTCCTCCACCACGAGTTCGGTCATGAAGCCGTCCAGCCCCTTGATGCCATGTTCCCGGTAGTTGCCGGTCATGCAGAAATCGTAGTGGCCGGCGCGGCAGGGGACGCATCCCGGATCGTTGCAAGGCAGCCGCACGGTGCTCACCACCAGATCGCCCGCGCACAGGTCTGCCACGCCCCCACCAATTTCCACCACTTCGGCGAGCGATTCGTGCCCCAGCACGAAGCGATCCGATCCCTCCGGCGGCGAGCCATAGGCAAAGGCGCAGATTTCCTTGTCCGTGCCGCAAACGCCCACTTCCAGCACGCGCAGTTTCACCTGGGTGGGCGCGGCGATGCGCGGCTCGGCGATATCGACAATCTTGACCGCGTGGTCGGCGGGATAAACGGCTACGGCTTTCATGTTTCCTCCCTGGATTGCGCCCAATCTCCGCATTGTATCGAAACTGGAGGCTCCGGCATGGCGAAGCCTCGGCCGCTAGAATCAAGGCATGCCGTTCAAGTTAATCGTTCCCGCCTTTGCTGCCGGCGGCATCATCCCCAAATTGCACACTTGCGAAGGAGCGGACATCTCGCCCTCGCTGGAGTGGACCGGCGAACCCGCCGCGACCCGCAGTCTGGCGTTGATCCTGGATGATCCCGACGCGCCCGGGGGCACATGGAATCATTGGTTGCTTTACGATCTCTCGCCCTCTTTACGATCGTTGCCGCAAGGGTACAAACCCGGCAAGCCGGCTCTCAGCGGCACCAACGACTTCGACCGGCCCGGTTATGGCGGGCCCTGTCCTCCAAAGGGCCGCGGGCCGCACCGATATTTCTTCAAGCTGTGTGCCCTGGATGTCGCTTCCCTAGGGTTGCGGGCGGGCGCGCGCCGCAATCAAATAGACAAAGCATTGCGTGGACACGTGCTGGCCGAGGCAGACTACATGGGGCGCTACGAGCGGCGCTAGGTCCCATCGGGTTTGGCGCTCCGCGTGCTTTCTCCCGTTGTTCGCAAGGCCTGGTGGATCCCCAAACCGGCCGCTGTCAAGAGACATAGCGTCATGGATGACCGATTTGCCAGGGGTAACCCCAACAATATCTTTCACATCCTGGTTGTCGACGACGATCCGGCCGCAGCCTGCGTCCTGCGGGAAGTGATGAAGAATCTACAGCATCGACATGAATTGCACTTTGTTTTGGACGGTTCCGACGCACTCGACTTCCTGCATCGGACGGGCGGCTATCGGGACGTTCCATTTCCGGACCTGATTCTGCTCGATGTCAATATGCCGCGGCTCGGCGGTCTGGATACGTTGTCCGCCATCAAGAACGATCCCCAGCTCCGTGTAATCCCGGTCATCATGCTGTCCACTTCCAGGTCGCCAAACGATGTGCGTAAGAGCTACATGGCGCATGCCAACGGATACGTGCAAAAGCCCACGAGTCTGGATAGCACGGTGAAGTTGGTAGAGGCGATCGAATCCTTCTGGATGAACTTCGCGCTCTTTCCCACGCGCGAAGAACGCCCTTCGCAACTTCGCCAACAGGATGATTCCAAAGGCGATATACCCGGGTCTAGCGCGGTGGCGTCCACTCCGGCCCACACTGGTAAGCCGATTGCACCTGGATCGGTGGAGGCGAGCAGCACGATGCGCAACGATCGTTCGTCGGGATCGGCCGTCATTTCAGCCCGTAAGTCCGGTTGCGAAGAACACAATCGACTGTTGGACGAGTTTGGGATGGCGGTTCGTGAGCTGATAGACCTGCACGAACAACAGTTTGTAGCGATCGTCGAAGATGACGCCGAATGTCACCGTTTCGATCTTCTGATTCACATGGCGAACGAGAAAAAACAGCGTGCCAAGTATGGATACCTGCGCCATGTGGACGAGCACCTTCGGCGCTTGCCAGAAATGACCCGGTAGCGCTCGTTTGAAGTGACCAGACTCGGGAACAGGATTAGGAATGGAAGCGGAGATCATCCACGCCGTAGGCGTGTGTTTTGATGTGAGAGAGAGCCAGCAATATCATCCACGCCGCAGGCGTGCGGGGTGTCGTCATATCATCCACGCCGCAGGCGTGCGCGGTGCTGTCAAATCGTCCCAGCCGGAGGCGGGTGGGGGCGCGGGATTTCGTCTCGCTTTGGAGAGTCAGCGGCCCGTTTGGATGAAGCGCCGGATCCTGTCGCGCAGATACTGGAAGTACTCTGGTTTGACGCGCAGTTCCAGCACTTCTTCTATGACTGCCGAGAAGTAGGCCAGGGAACGAATCGTGCTCAGCGGTGGAGATCCGGGAGCACGAAAGATGCGGCGCGCCGCGGCGAGAACCAATGCGTTTTCGACCGCAGCCAGGGGCACGCCGCGCTCCTGTAGCCGGGCCGCCAGGAGACGGTCCGGCTGGCGGATGGTGCCCGCCGTTCCCGGCGTTTGGCGGTAGGCGCTGAGCACCTTTTGGATATATTCTTCCCGGTCGATGGGCTGCTCTTCCACTGGATCGCCCTCAGCCTTGCGGGTCCCGCAACGACGGGCCGTCGATGGTCACCGTGTGGCAGTAGTGCCGCACGCGGCTCAGCAGCGCGTCCACCATCGATTTGTTGCCCAGAAAGTTGTGCCACTCGGCATATCCCAGATTCGTCGTGATGATGGTGGAGTGGCGATGATAGCGCTCTTCCATCAACTTGAAGAAGGTGTTGGACTGTTCGGGCTTGAGATTTAAGTAACCGAACTCGTCGATCAACAAGACATCCAAACGGGCCAGACGATTCAGCAAACGGCGCGTGGAGCGGTCGGCCAGCGCTGCGTACATCTCATCGAATAAGTCCTGGGCGCGAACGAACTGACAGCGGTGGCCGTTCTGCAAAGCCTTTAACAGGAGTCCGCAAGCCAGTCCGGTCTTGCCCACGCCAGTGGGCCCGACCAACACCAGATTTTCGTGCTTGGCGACGAAGTCGAGTTCGGCGAAGGCGCGGATCTGCTTGCGGTTGACGCCCGGCTGGCGCGCGTAGGGAAACGTTTCCAGCGACCAGCGCTCGGGCAGATTGGCTCTGCCGATGCGCCACTCCAGCGCGCTTTCCTGGCGGTCGTGCCACTGCGCGCGCAACAATCCGGCGACGAACTCGGAGTAGGAGACGTCGGCCTTCTCGGCCGCGCTTAACTGCTCGTCATACACGTGGAGCATGCGCCGCAGCAGCAGTTGTTCCAGTTCTTCAGTCATGGGGATCGGAGTCCGTATCCAACAACAGGAAGTAGTCGCGCGCCACGCGGCGCAGAATCATCCGTTCCAGCCGGTCCAGATCGTAGAGGCCATACTGGGCGGCTTCGCGGACCGCGGCCAGGAACGGCTCGCGCGGATATTCTTTCAGCAAGCGCAACAGTTGCCGCAGGGCCAGCGCCACCACCTTGCGGCCTTTTTGCTTGAGCGCCGCCACATACGCCGCGATCTCTGGCGCGGCCTGTACGAGGGCTTGTTCCTCAGGGTGCGGATCGCTGCGTTTGACGCCTTCTCCGCGCGGCGGCCGATGTGCGGCGAGGGTGATCCGCTGTGCCTGTGGAGTCACGGCGCGGACATGCGTGACCAGGTGGCGCGCATCCAGTTCGATCTGGACCTTGTCACGGGTCTCGCGCACCTCCACCCTACGCCCGATCCAGGCGACCGGAACGGAGTAGCGAATGGAGTTCACCGAGACGTAGCCTTCCACGTCCACTGTGCGCTGGTGCAGGCGATACACTTCGGGAATCCACGCCGGCAACGGTTTCAGGTGCAGGCGCTCAACCGCGAATAACTCGCGGGGAACCGCGCGGATATGTTTCTTGTAAGTGGAGTTGACCTTGTCGCACCACTGGCGCGCTTGTTGATTCAGTTCCTCCCAACTGGCGAACGTGCGGCCGGCCAGAAAGTTGTTTTCGATGAACCAGAACGGCCGTTCCACGCGCGCCGAACGGTTGGCATTGCCGATCTGGTGCGCCACGAAACGGAATCCGAAGCGTTCCGCGAAGGCCTCCATTTCGGGCACGGGGATCATTTCGCGTCCCGTGCCACGCAGTACCACCACGTGTGTGTTGTCGATCATCACGCGCTGCGGAGCGCCGCTCATGTAGCGCAGCGCGTCGGTGAGGAACACTTTGCAATCGAACCTCTGAAACCTGGGGTTGATCTGGAAGAACAACATGTGTGAGTAACACAACACCCCCGAGGCTGTCTGCGCCAGATACTTCCTGCCGCCCACTTCGACAGAGTGCGGAGAAGTATCGTGCTGCATCTCCACGCCTGGGTCGAAGTGATACTGGCCCGCCGGCACGACCGGGGTTTGCCCGATGCCCTGCCGGCGGCAGAATGCAGTCAGCGCCGGATACGACAGCGCCGCGCCGTCCGCCGTCAACTCCTCATGGACTCGCACGAGATTCCCCTTGCAGGAAACCAACAGATCCAGGATCTGTTGCCGGTAGGGTTCGGCTTTCTCGGCCCGTAGGATTTCCGGTACCTGGGGAGAGTTCGATTGCAGCACTTTGCGCACAGTCGGGCGCGAGAGTTGCAGTACGCGTGCGATCTCGCGCTTGGTCACGCCCTTGGCACTCAGTTCCAGAACCGCGGTTCGTTGTGCCTGACTCAGCATGTTGGGTTTCCTGTTCCTTTCCGATGCGCGCCGCCATCCGGTCCAGTTCCCGGCGCGCGATTTCGATCTGACGTTGGGCTTGTTCCTGTTGCCGGCCATCCATCTCCGGCAGGGCTGCGGCGAGCCGCCGGCCGGCGCGATGCAGGATGGCCACCGCCATCTCCAGTTCGCGATCCAGAGCCGTCGCGGCCGGCTTGGCGGAAGGCGGTTGCCGCTGCGTCTTCAAAAACAGTTCCGGCTCGGCCAGGATGCGCTCGCGGACCACGCGCGAGCCGTCCCGCCAGGCGGCATAGAGTTGTCCGGCTTGCCGCGTGTCGCAACGGTGCTGCACGAAAGCGGCGGCCATTTGCGCGCACTGCTCCACGCTGACGCGCGCTACCGGCACCAGATACTTCATGGCCAGTTGCGCCGCGATCGCTCCCTCGCGCACTTGCTGCTGGATGGCTTCCGGCAACAGTTCCACCAATGCCAAGCGCCGCGACACCCAACTCACGCTACGGTCGAAGCGCCGCGCCAACTCCTCCAGTGAGTAGCCCAAGCCTTGCTCCATTTCCGACAACAGCCAGCCTTGTTCCAACGCGCTTTCCTGCGGGCTGAAGCGCAACGACCGGTCCAGCAGCAAAGCTTCGGCGGCACTCATCGCCCAGACGGTGGCATCGACCGTGTCGCGGCCCAGTTGCTGGAGCGCCGCGATGCGCTTGTGGCCGTCGATCACCAGATAACGGTCGCGGTGGTCTGGGGACAGGACCACCACGATGGGCGTCTGCTGGCCGGACTCAGCCAGGGAGGCCAGCAGGCGCCGGTGGAGGTGCGGTTGGCGGACTCGTAAGTGTTCCCATCGCCGGTCGAGTTGGTGAAACTCCAGTTGCATGGCCGCCTGCGGATTCAGTATGGCCCATGCCGGGACTGGTCTTTTGCGGCGGCGCGGGAAGTGTGCCGGGAAGTCTCGTGGGATCAATGCGATACGCCCGGAACTGGTCTTTCGCGGCGCGGACCATTAGTGCTCCCATAACTCCAATGAAATCAGCGCCTTGGGGTCCGAACTGGTCTTTCGCGACATCCCAGGGTAGTTGGTTCAATGGGGCCGGCATGCGCAGGGGTTCCGGCGGGGACGGTGTCTGCGCCGCGCGTTGGTCGATGCGCCAGGCGATGGCGTAACCTGGGTTCCGGCGACGCCAACCGGCTTGGGTTTTCTGCCGCCGCGACGTCTGGCATTCCGGATTCCCGCAGGCATGTTGGCGGTTACCTACTCGCGCGTCCGGCCGGAACCACCGACGGCAAACCGCACACGGTCTCTTCCGGGCCTCTGGCATGGTGATGCTTCAGGTCACCACGCATTGGTTCGTGAGACGGGTCAGGTCAGAATGCCTGGGTCAGTTTTGGAAAGCAGGGGTGGTTAAATTCTCGCGAGCGCCGAAGGAGCACGGCTGCTCGAATTTTGATGCCCTTGACAACGTTAGAGCGTGAAGTGATCACCGATAGTATGTTGAAGATTCAGTCCGTCCAGGCGTCTTTGGACCAGATCGATGGGTCCAAACTTCTGAACATCGATGAAATCCATAGCTGCCTGAAAACCGCCAGCAGAAGTTTCTCCGCGGCACTCAGAACCGCTCCGTCCAAGAAGCAGATTCGTTAGCGATTCCGGCCGCGCGGCGGCTAGGCCGGCAGCCGCAAGCGCGCCACGCACCCTAAACGATCCGCGCGGTTTTCCAGCACCAGCGTGCCGCCGTGTGCCTCGGCGATCTGGCGGCTCAGCACCAGCCCGATGCCGGACCCACCAGGCTTGGTCGTAAAGAACGGCACGAACAGGTTGGTGGTATTCGAAATCCCGGGGCCTTCGTCCTCGATGCTCACCTCTAGCTGCGTGCCGTTGCGGATCCAGCCGATCTCGACGCCGCCGCCGGTGATCAGCGAGGCATCCGTAGCGTTGCGCACCAGGTTGATCAGCACCTGTTCGAGCTGGTCGGGATCGCCCTGGATGAAGATATCCGGACCCGGCTGGAGCGCCACCTTAATGCGCGTCTCCAGGTTGACCACGCGCTGCACCCACGGCTTGATTTCCATGGATTCCAGTTGTGGGCGCGGCAGCTTGGCCAGCCGCGCATACGCGCCGATGAACCGGCTCAGCGCTTCCGAGCGCGTCGAAATCACGCTGAGCCCGCGCCGCATGTCGTCTTCCCAATCCTCCGGCAACGGATGCCGGGTCAGCAAACTGGCCAGGCTTCCGGCGATCGACTTGATGGGCGTCAGCGAATTGTTCAACTCATGCCCCAGCACGCGCACCAGCCGCTGCCAGGCCTGCAATTCCTGTTGCCGCAGCGGCAGGGTGAGGTCCGCCATCACCAGCAATTGCAGCGGCAGCCCGTGCTCGCGGACCGTGCTGCGCCGCAGGCCCCAGCGGCCCGAGCCCCCCGGAAAGGTCATCTGGATCGTTTGCTGCGGTTCCCCTTCCAGGCAGCTTTCCAGTTGTAGTTCCGCCGCCCCGGCGCCCAGAATGCGCTCCGCGGGCGCCGCCAGCAGGCGCTCACCGGCGCGATTCACCAGCCGCAGCTTGCGCTCATGGTCGAAGGCGAAAACGGCCACGTCGATCTCCGACATCACCGTGCGCAGCAGCGTGGTAGCCTCCAGCGCTCCCAGCCGCTGTTCGCGCAGCGTGCCGCCCAGCGAGTTCACCTCCCGCATCACCTCGCCCAGCGCGTCGTCGTCCACGCCCGCCCGCCCGCGCACCGAAAAATCGCCTTCGCGCAATGCCGAAAGCAGATTCGAGAGCGTCTGCAGCGGGAACACCACGCGATCCCGCACGGCCATGGCGAAGCCCATCCATAGCAGCACGATCAGGATCGTCAGCGTCCACTGGGTCTTCGGTTGAGGCGTGGGATCCCGCAGCCACAGCATGATGAGCGCCACCAGCGATCCCGGCAGGCCCGCCAGGATGGCCATGATCACGATCCGGCCTTCGTACTTCATGCGCCGGCGGCGTTTTCTGGGAGGTGTCATGTGAGGCTGCTAACGCCCGAAACCGGTCAACGCCTCAGAGTCCATACCGCTGCAGGCGCCGGTAAAGGGCGCTGCGGCTGAGGCCCAGAGCGTTGGCCGCGTGGCTGACGTTGCCGTTAAAGCGCTGCAGGGCCTTCTTGATCAGCAGGCCTTCCACTTCCTCAAGGCTCATGTCTTCCAATCGCGGAGATCCGTCGCGCGCCGCCCGCAGTCCCAAATCGTTCACTTTCACGCAGGCGCTCTGGGTCATTAACACGGCGCGTTCCACGGCATGGTCTAATTCGCGAATGTTGCCCGGCCAGGGGTGCGCCAGCATCGCCTTCATGGCGACGTCTTCGAAGCCGCTCAGGCTCTTGCGGTAATGCTCGGCATGCTGCCGCAGGAAATGCGCGGCCAGCAGCGGAATGTCCTCCCGGCGTTCGCGCAGCGGCGGCAGACGGATTTCGATCGTATTCAGCCGGAACAACAGATCCTGCCGGAAGCGCCCGCCCGCCACCTCGCCATTCAGGTCCGAATTGGTGGCCGAAAGCACCCGCACGTCCACCTGGCGCGTCTTCGACGACCCCACCCGCTCGAATTCACCGGTCTCCAGCACGCGCAGCAGCTTGGCCTGGAGATTCGCCGAGATGTTGGCGATCTCGTCCAGGAACAACGTGCCGCCTTCCGCCATTTCAAAGCGCCCGACCCGGTCCGACTTCGCGTCCGTGAACGCGCCCTTCACATGCCCGAAGAGTTCGCTCTCGAATACGCCTTCGGAAAGCCCGCCGGTGTTCACGGTGAGCATCGGCTTCAGGGAGCGCAGCGAAACCGAGTGCAGCGATTGCGCCACCAGTCCCTTGCCCGTGCCGTTCTCGCCGGTGATCAGCACGTTCGCGTCGGAGGGTCCCACGCGCGAGATCATATCCAAAACCGGTTGCATGGCGGCGGATTGCGCGATCAGGCTGGGAAATTGCTCGGCGCGTAGCAGCCGGTTCTCGGCTTCCAGGATCTGTCCTTTGCGCAGCGCCCGGCCCAGTTCGATCTGCGTGCCCAGGATCGCCGAGAGGCGCGCGTTATCCCAGGGTTTCTGGATGAAGTCGCGGGCTCCCCGCCGCATGGCTTCGACGGCCAGATCCACGCTGCCCCACGCGGTCATCACGATCACCGGCAGCGTGCTGTCGAGGGCCATCAGCCGGTTGAGCAGGTCAAGGCCCTCCTGCCCGGACGTGGTATCCCGGGTGTAGTTCAAGTCCATCACCACCGCGTCGAAGTCGCGCGATTCCACGGCATCCAAAATACCCGCCGGCGAATTGACGGCTTCGGCCTGATACCCCTCTCCCTTAATCAGGAAGCGCAACGCTTCCAGCACGTCCGGCTGGTCGTCGGCGATCAGGATCCTCGGCACATAAGCATCGGTCAGTTTCATGGAGCGGTTAACAACATTGTCGCATTGTAGCCGCAATTACGGCACCACTCCTAACGTATTGAGTGCAGCGGAGATACGAAATCGAGGTGTCCGCTATTGGGACTCCCTTGTTCACCCCTGGGAAGGGCGTGTGGCCGTGGCGCACGCCCTTCGCGACCAACGGCGGACTTCATTCAGTCCGCCGTCCTGTCCTCCGAATGCCAGTTCGCCCTTCCGCACGCCGGCGAGTTTCTCCTTGGCTTCAAATGCGTCTCAAGGCCCGCCGAAACCGGATCGCCACAGGACATAGCCCTGCGCCGGCGCCCAGTCACCGCTCAAATAGAGCGCGCACAGGCGCCATACAACTCCGCGAAGCTTGCGGCCCTGGTCTCGCCCGGCAGCGGATTTGGGATCCACATTCAGAGTATCCCGAAGGCGCCACAAATTTACCGCCAGCCCGTGGCGCACGCCTTCAGCGTGCAGCGGCGGACTTCAGTCCGCCGACGGGGACGCCAGTCCCATCGTCATCTCCGGTAACGGGAGGAACTCGGCGGCTCCATCCTGCTGCGGCCCACCTGGCTCGATGCCGGGACAGATGAACTCGATCCGCGCCTGACGAAGGTCCTCTCGACGACCGTCGGCATCGACATGCACAATTATGTGTATCCCGATGGATCGGAGCCGCACCCGCACTTTGGACCGCCCAAAAATGGACCGGGGCAACCTCCGCAAGGAGCTCCGCCTCCGCGGCAGCCGCAAGACCCACCACCGGGATCGGACCTTTTCCTTGGAGAAGAGCTGAAGCGATCGGGGCTAACCGCCGTTTGCGCAAGTTATGGGCTCGATTTTGCGCAGAACGACAAGCCAGGCGATGCGCGAAAAAACCTGCTTCGCTGGTTCGACTTAATCGATGCGGCTTTGGACAAGGGACACATGCGGCGGGCGCTGAACCTGGCGGATCTTCAATCCGCGCACGATTCCGGGAAACCTACGATCGTGCAGACGGTAGAGGGCGCCATGTTCATTGAGGGAAACCTCGATCGAGTCGGCGAAGTGTACCAGCGCGGCCTGCGACATCTGCAGTTGCTTCACATGCGCGACGACATGGTGGCTCCACTCGGCGATCTGAATACCGATCCCCCTCACCTCGGTGGCCTGACTGCATTTGGTGCGGACGTGGTGAAGGAATGCAACCGGCTGGGCATCCTGGTCGATATGGCGCACGCCGCCCACGAGACGGTCTTGGGTGCGCTCAAAGGTCGCTACGCAGCCGCTCATCATTTCTCATACCAGCCTCGATACCTACCTCGGCACGAACGCCCGGATGGCCCAGATGATGAAGCCTCGGCTGATCTCTAAGGAGCACGCCAAGGTTGTGGCGGATGCCGGCGGCATCGTCGGAGTCTGGACTCATATGGCCGATTCCCTGCCGGAGTTTGTCGGCAGCCTCAAGGCCATGGTGGATGCTATCGGAATCGACCACGTGGGGATGGGCACGGATACCGACCTGCTATCCCCGCGTACGGGCGCGGGAACGAATCGGGCCTATCCCAACCTGACGCCCGGTTTTTTCCCGGCCGTCGTGGCGGAGATGCTGCGGCAGGGCTTTACCGCCGATGAGATTGCAAGAGTCGGCGGTGGGAACTATTGCCGTGTCTTTGGACAGGTCACCTCCGGGCACGCCTGATATACCTACAGGAATACTGGCGCGCGCGACGTCGCCCTTCTGCCACCGAGCTCGCCGGTCTGATGGAAACTGCGCACCTGTTACGGTCGCCCCGCAATGCGCGGCGTCTCCAATCGGCATTGCGGCGCGCGGAGCAAGGGCGGACCAGGCCTGGAACCGTCGGCAGATTCGTCGAGAGACGCTGGGTGAAGCGAGATCCTAAGCGGGTCGCCGTCTTTCAAGCTGAGTTCCGGGAGGACCTCCGTTTTTGGGTCAAAACCGAACGCGCCACTGCAATTAGAGTACTGGATCTCGTCGAAGCGGTGATGCGGCATCCATTCCAAGGGCTTGGAAAGCCTCAGCCTCTTCGATATGTGCTGGCGGGCTGCTGGTCGCGCCGTGTGAGTCAGGAACACCGGTTGGTGTATCGTGTCACGGATGAAGCCTTCGACTTCCTCCAGGCCCGATACCACTACTGAAACAGAATCGCCCGGCTAAGGCCCTCCCGATTTGCCCGTTATAAGATTAGGAAGTGAACCTTCCTGTGAACCCGCCGGTGCTCCCGATGCTGGCAAAACGAGTGGACGAACTGCCGGCCGAGGGTAAGTGGATCTTTGAACCGAAATGGGACGGCTTTCGTGCGCTGGTCTTTCGGGACGGCGACGAACTTGAAATCCAAAGCCGGGATGAAAAGCCGCTGAATCGATATTTTCCTGAAATTGTGGAGGCGCTCGCGTCTCAATTACCGCCGCGCGCGGTGCTCGACGGGGAAATCGTAATTGCGCGCGGAAGCGTGCTCGATTTCGAAGCGCTGCAACTGCGGCTGCATCCGGCGGCATCGCGCGTCAAAACCCTAGCCAGCCAGACGCCGGCTTCGATTGTGTTTTTCGATTTGCTTTCCGCCGGTGAAGAGGATTTGCGCAATGCGCCCTTCGAATTACGACGGAGGATGCTTGAGGACATCCTACGGAGCGCGGCGCCGCCGGTTTACGTTACGCCCGCGACCGCGGAACGGGCCATCGCCATGGATTGGTTCCGGCGATTCGAGGGAGCCGGCCTGGATGGCGTGATGGCCAAGCCGGCGTCGGGAAACTACCAACCGGACAAGCGCGTGATGCTCAAAGTGAAGCACGAGCGCGAGTGCGATTGCGTGGTTGCGGGATTTCGCTGGTACAAGGGCGCGGAGAACGAAGCGGTCGGCTCGCTGCTGCTTGGGCTTTATGACCAGGCAGGTATGCTGCAGCACGTGGGTGTGTGCGCCAGTTTCACCACGGAGAAGCGAAGGGAATTGCTGCGCTTTCTGGAGCCATTTCGCGCGCACGCACTGGACCATCACCCGTGGAAGGCGTGGGTCGGCCATCTGACGGCGGACGGGGAAACCGGAGGCCGCGTGCCGGGAGCACAGAGCCGCTGGAGCCGCGGCAAGGACCTTTCCTGGGAACCGCTGCAAGCGGAGTTGGTGGTGGAAGTGGCGTACGAGCACATGCAGGGTTCGCGTTTCCGCCATATGGCGCATTTCCGCAGGTG
>JBEKIM010000068.1:0-20961 GCA_050011755.1 Bryobacteraceae bacterium
GGCTTTGGGGCACCAAAACCCCCCAGAATCCGGCATAAAACAAGCCAAGAAGATCTTAAACAACCGCTTTATTGGCGCTTCCGGGCGAACGACTTACTTTTTCACCAACGTCTTCAGCGTGCAACGGCGAACTTCAGTTCGCCGTGTGTACTTGAGTGGCCAGCTTCCTTAGAGCCGGCAACACGCCGCCGATATCGACCGCCTCGGAATCCGGCCTGCCGAAGGCGAAATAAAGTTTCCGGTAAAGCGCATACAGTTGCTCGTATGCGGCTTGGTCCCGGGCATCCGGTTCGATGGTTCGATAGCGCGGGCAGAGCGCCTGCTGGGCCGCTTCAATGCTCTCGAAGCCATCCGCCGCCATGAACGCCATGATCGCCGAGCCCAGGCTGGTCACATCGCCCTCCGGCACCAGCACCGGCTTATTCAGCACGTTGGCATAGACGCGATTCAGCGTTTCGTTTTTCTGGGGAATGCCCCCGCCGTTGATCACGCGCCGGATGGCGACGCCGTGTTCCGCCATGCGCTCCAGAATGACGCGCGTGTGGAAGGCAGTGCCTTCGATGGCCGCGAACAACTCGTCCTGCGCGGTGTGGGTCAGGTTCCAGCCGAGCGTCACGCCGCCGAGTTCGGCGTTCACCAGCACGGTGCGGTCGCCGTTATCCCAGGTGAGCCGCAGCAGTCCCGTTTGGCCGCCGCGGTACGCCTCCAGCCCTTGCGAAAGCTGGGCCACCGTGGAGCCGGCGCGGCGTGCGATAGCGTCGAAAATATCGCCCGTCGCCGAAAGGCCTGCTTCGATTCCGAAATACCGGGGATGGATGGATCCCTTCACCACGCCGCATACGCCGGGGATCAAATCCACCTGCCTGGCGATCGCCATGATGCAGGTGGAGGTGCCCACCACGTTGACCACGTCGCCTTCGCGCACGCCCGCGCCGATGGCGTCCCAGTGCGCGTCAAAAGCGCCGACTGGGATGGGAATCCCGGCCCGCAGCCCCAACTTCCCGGCCCATTCCGCCGAAAGCTGGCCGGCAATTTGATCCGAGGTCGCATAGCGGCCGCCCAGTTTGGCACGCACACCGGCCAGCAGCGGATCGATGTTCGACAGAAACTCTTCGCTGGGCAATCCGCCGAGTTCCCGGCTCCACATCCATTTGTGACCCATGGCGCAGACGCTACGCGGCGCTTCGCGCGGGTCGTTGATGCCGCACAATACGGCGGCCACCATGTCGCAATGTTCCAATGCGGTGACCATCGCCGCGCGTTTGTCCGGATTGGCGCGCAGCCAGTGCAGCAACTTCGAGAAGCCCCACTCCGATGAGTACACGCCGCCGCACCATGCGAGCGCCTCCAGTTTCTCGCGGCGCCCGGCCGCGGTGATCTCGGCCGCCTCGCCTTTGGCGCGATGGTCGCACCACAGATAATAATCATCCAGGGGCGTCAGGCCTTCGCCCACCGGAATCACGCTGGAACCGGTCGTGTCGAGCGCCAGCGCCGCGAGTTGCCCGCCGTCCACGCCCGCGGTTTCGAGCGCGCCGCGCATCGCGAGCACCAACGCATCCATATGATCGCGATGCGACTCTGTGGCGTAGTCGGGATCTTCCTTTTTGCGCCGCAGCGGATACTCGCCCGTGGCCGAGCCCAGCCGCCCCTTCACGCTATCGAATATCGATACCCGGACGCTCAGCGTCCCGAAATCCACGCCCGCAACAATCATTGCCGCCATCCGTTTCCTGTTGGCTGTAACAACCTATGCCAATTTAACATCCATGCAACCTGAACGTGCTATTTTGAAATACATGTCTCTGGAGAATCCGTTCCAGGATCCCTTGCGCTTCGAGAGGCGCGTTCCCGAGTGCGCCATGGTGATCTTCGGAGCCAATGGCGATCTCACCAAACGCAAGCTGCTGCCGGCCCTCTACAGGCTCGCCTACGAGCGCCGCCTGGATGCCGGTTTTGCCGTGCTGGGCATCTCCCGCACGCCCATGAGCGACGACGATTTCCGCGAGAAGATGCTGGCTTCGGTGAAAGAATTCCTGGAGGATTCGCCGTTTGACGCCGAAGTGTGGGCCGCTTTCGCGCAAGGCATCTTCTACATGGCCGGGAACTTCGACGACGCCGCGCTATATCCGGCGTTGGATGCCCGCCTGAAAGAGATCGACGCGGCGCGCCACACCGGCGGCAACGTGCTGTTTTATCTTTCCGCGCAGCCCAGCCAATATATCCCCATCGCGCAAGGCATCGCCGCCGCGAACGTGGGAAAAGGCGAGTCCGGCTGGCGGCGCATCGTGATCGAGAAACCTTTCGGCCACGATCTGGCCAGCGCCCAGAAGCTCAGTGCCGAACTACACAGCGCCTTCGAAGAATCCGAGGTCTACCGCATCGACCACTACCTGGGCAAGGAGACGGTGCAGAACATCCTGGCATTCCGCTTCGGCAACGGGATCTTCGAGCCGCTCTGGAACCGCCGCTACGTGAATCACGTGCAGATTACGGCGGCCGAATCGATCGGCGTGGAAGGGCGCGGCTCGTATTACCAGGAAGCCGGCGCCCTGCGCGATATGATTCAGAATCACCTGTCGCAGGTGATGGCTACCATCGCCATGGAGCCGAGCGCCACGTTCCGCCCCAACTCCGTGCGCGACGAACGCTCCAAGCTGCTGCGTTCCATCCGCGTGATGAAGCCGGACGAGGTACTGCAGAACACCGTCTCCGGCCAATATGGCCCGGCGCGCATCGGCGGCGAAGACGTCCCCGGATTCCGCCAGGAGCAGGGCGTAAAACCGGATACGCAAACCGACACTTACGCGGCGGTCACCTTCTTTGTGGACAACTGGCGGTGGGCCGGCGTGCCGTTTTATCTGCGGTCCGGAAAGCGGCTGCCCAAGCGCGTCACCGAGATCGCGATTCAGTTCAACGCCGCGCCGCTGGCGATTTTCAACGGCGATGAAACCACCACCGCGCCCAACCTGCTGATCCTGCGCATCCAGCCGGAAGAAGGCATTTCGCTGAAGTTCCTCTCCAAGCGTCCCGGGGCGGGAATGAAGCTGCGGCCGGTTTCCATGGATTTCAATTACGGCTCCAGCTTCGGAGAGCGCTCACCCTCGGCTTACGAAACGCTGCTGCTCGACGCCATCATCGGCGATGCCACGCTTTACACCCGCCAGGATATGGTGGAGGCCAGTTGGGCGGTGGTCGACGCCGTTCAGCATGTCTGGGACAACAGCAAATTCGATTTCCCCAATTATGCCGCGGGCACCTGGGGACCCAAGGCTTCCGACGACATGCTGGCGCGCCGCGGACACGTCTGGAGGCAACCCTGATGAGCGCCGCCGGCGGCACCATCGCGCCCGACCGCATCCTGCACGACATGGCGGATCTGTGGGTCTCGCTCGGCAAGCAGGGCGAAGGCGATGCCGGTGTGTTGCGCGCCTGCTCCATGACGCTGGTGGTGGCGGCCGAGGAATCCGACGATGCCCAAGCCATCGGCGAAACTCTGGCCGCGTTGATGCCGGAGCATCCCAGCCGTGCCATTGTCATCCGTTTCCGCAACGAAGACCAGCGCTCGCTGGCCGCCCGCGTCTTCGCGCAATGCTGGATGCCTTTCGGGCATCGCCAGCAGATCTGCTGCGAACAAATTGAAATCACCGCATCGGACGCCAGCCTGCCGGATTTACCGCCCGTGGTGCTGCCTCTGACCGTGCCGGACCTGCCCGTGATTCTGTGGTGCCGCAGCCCGCGCCTCTTCGATTTGCCGGCATTTGCGCAGTTGGCCGCGATCGCGCAAAAAATCGTCGTCGATAGCGCGGCTTTCGGCGAGCCGCGCGCGGCCCTCCAGGAAATCGTGGGCGCCGCCGCGGCAGGACGTCTGCTCGGCGATCTCTCGTGGACCCGGTTGACCCGCTGGCGGGAGCTGATCGCCCAGATTTTTGAAAACCGCTCGCAACTGACGAACCTGCCGCTGGTCTCCGATATCCTGATCGCGCACCGCGGGCCGAGCGCGCCTGCCACAGCGTATTACCTGGCCGCCTGGCTGGTGGATGGTCTGGCCCAGGTCGGCGCCCACCCGCGCGTGGCGTTCCGCTCCGACGGCGGCGAACCGGCCTGGCGCCTCAGCCTGGTGGAGCTTCGCGCCCAGAACAAGCCGGATGTTATCGCTTCGATTGCGCTCGCCGAGGGAGCCGCGGCGGAGGTCAAGACTGGCGGCCTGGTGAGCCGAGCTTTGCTTCCCCCCCTCACCGACTACGCCCTGATGCGCGAGGAACTCTCCATACCGGGACGCGACCCGGCTTTCGAACGCACCCTCGCCGCCGCCGCCAAACTTGCGGTATCGTGATCCTTACATATGAGCGTGCAGTGGTTCACTCAACCCGATCCGCGCGCGGCCGCCGCCGCTTGCGCGCAACACATCAGCGCGCTGCTGGAACAGGCGCTGGCCGATCAGGAACATGCTACGCTGGCCGTCTCCGGCGGATCCACGCCGAAGCTCCTGTTTCAAAGCATGGTGTCCGCCGGCTTCCGCTGGCAGCGGGTGCATCTGTTCTTTGTGGACGAGCGCTCGGTTCCACCCAACGACCCCGAGAGTAACTACCGGCTGGCCAATGAGAACCTGATCACGCCCGCGCACATTCCAGCCGACCAGGTGCACCGCATTCACGGGGAGCTGAAACCGGAATTGGCCGCGCAACAGTACGTGGACGACATCCGCAACTTCTTCGGGCTGGAAGAAGGCGAGTCGCCGCATTTCGACGTCGTGCAGTGCGGCATGGGGCCGGATGCGCATACGGCCAGCCTGTTTCCGGGTGAATCGTCGATTGACGACCGCGAGCACATCGCCGGCCCGGTGCATGTCCAGAAGATGGCGAGCAAATGGCGCGTCACGCTGCTGCCCGCCGCGCTGCTGGCTGCCAGAAACACCGCGTTCCTGGTGACCGGCGCAGATAAAGCTCCGGCCGTGGGAGACGTCTTCCATCAGGAATACGACCCGAAACACTACCCCGCGCAATTAATCTCGCGGCAAGGCAAACGGGTCACCTGGTTCCTGGACCAGGCCGCCGCCGCGGAACTCGCCTAGTAGGATGCCGGCGAAAATGGCTGGTCATTAGGTGCGCCGCGCCAGGCCGGCGCAGGTCTCGGCGCGCTTAAGATCCCGCTCGAGAACCGGAATCGTCTGGGAAGCGAAAGCCTTTACACTGGCATCTTTCCCGTATTTCGCCTCGTGTTGGAAGACCGCCAGCGCGTTGCGCTGAGCCGAGACTTCGTCTTTGGCGAACTGCCGATCGAAGCTCGTTCCCTTTAGATTGACCAACTGTGAGATGGTACTGTTTCCGGCTATGTCGATTCCCTTGGGGACGGTAGTTCCGGTCTTTGCGGCCAGACGGGCGAGTTGACTATAGCAGGTGCTGTAATCCTGGACTAACGCGTTGGCGAGATCCTTCACGTCGCCTCGGGTGGCCTGGTTTTGCGCCATTTCGCCCTCGTGGGCTTCAAACATGTCGATCCTGGCGGCGGTGTTCAGGAAATCCATGTCGGAGTGGGGTAGGGACGCGGCGTACACGATCCCTCCCGCGGCAATCAAAGTGAAGCAGCAAGCTTCTGTCAGTAAACGGTGATTTTGCATAGTGCATCATCCTCGCTTCCAGTGTGAAGCGGCCGGGCCGGGGGAGATATCCTGTCGATGCAGTAGTGAGACGATGGAAAGTGCGGCGGCGCACACGCGCCAGGTTTTGCTTCTAGGCGGCCGGCAGGGAGAGCAGGCCCTTTTCCTTCAATCCGGACAGCGCCAGCCCATAACGCCCGCGAATGCCGGTCTTCTCAAAGATGTGTTTCAGGTGGATCTTTACCGTGCCCGGACGAATGCCGAGCTGCTGGCCGATGTCCCGATTCTTCAGACCCTGCTCGACGAGTTCCACCACCTGCAACTCGCGCGACGTCAGGTTCGAACGCGACCCGCGCGCGGTTGGCTCGGGCTCCTGTAGCAGGCTCTCCTCCATCCAGGTATTCCCGGCGGCCACCGTGCGCATGCAATCCAGCAGAGCCGCTAAAGGGGCCGCCTTTCTGACCACGCCCAACGCACCGGCTTGCATCAGGCGCAGCGCCTCCGCCTCGTTCATGTTCGCGCCCCACACCACCACGGCGGTGGCGCTGCCCGAGAGGCGCAAGCGTTGCAGGCAGTCCATGACGGCGTGAATGCCGAAGGTCTTGTCCAGGAGCATGACGGCCGGGGCGTGCTGCCGCGCCATTTCGAGGCCGCCCAGCAGCGACGTATCCGTCGCCGCCAGATAAAGATCCTCGCATAGATCCAGCAGCGTCCTGACACCCTCGATGGCGATCGGCTCGGTATCGCAGATGGCCACGGATTTCGCATTGATCTGTTGACTCATAAGGCTGTTACCCCATCGGAGGGGCGGCTCTCCCTCGCTGCGTCGTGAAGACTGAATGTCGATTTACAGAACTGTAGTGGCGCGAGCGGGCAGGACTCTCAGCTTTTTGACGATCATGAGGTCTTAATGTTGATCGTGCCCCTGCATAACGCGGAACCACAGCGGCAGGGAACGTCGTCGATTTTATCCGAAAAGTGATAATCCACAGTCAGCTCTTCGCCCCGCCGGATGTCCCGTTTGCTCATGTACAGGATGTGGCCCTTGAAGATCCAGGTATACAGGTTGGGAGTGCAGGAGTGGTTGATCAGCTCCGCGCCGCTGCCGCCCACGGCGCCGTCCAGGGTCCAGTAGTTGTCCAGCGTGAACAGGTAAGTTCGCGGTCCCAATCCGCGCTTGCTGGTCTCGCGGCGGTTGATCCGTTCGCCCGTGTATTCGATTACTTTGTGGCGGGCGGGAATTCGCTGCGCAGCGTAAACACCCCAGCCGTGGATGCCGGAGCGGCCCAGCTTCAACCGGTAGCGGGCGAATTTAGGGTCGATGCGAGGCTCGGCAATGAATGCGTGTGCAGCCATGTTTTGAAGATTGTAGCGAACCCCGAGCCGTTTGAGAAGAGGCGCAGCCCGATATAATGCAAAATCGTGATCCAACTCGCCAACGATGCCTCCCCGGACCTGTTTGAAGCCGCTTTCGCCTTCGCCGCCCGGCAACTGCGCGCGCTCATCGAGCGCCATCCCGATTTTTATCCGATGTACACCGCCGCCGGCCGCTGGAAACATACGGGCGAAGCCTGGACCCACTGGTGCGACGGCTTCCTGCCGGGCATGTTGTGGATCGTCTACGCCCACCAGTCCCCCGGCAGTGCGGAGTCGCGCTGGTGGCGGGCGCAGGCCATTCGGTATTCCCGGCCGCTCGAACCGCGCAAGCTGGACCGCACCGTCCACGATCTGGGCTTCCTGTTCATGTCCAGCTATCGCCGGTGGTATGGCTTCACGCCGGACCCCGCTTTGAAGGCAGTGGCGGTGGAAGCCGGCCGCACCATGGCCCTGCGCTTCCAGGAGAATGGCCAGTATCTGAGGTCGTTTGTATCGGCGGACTCCCTGTTCATCGACATCATGATGAATGTGGGAATCGTGTTCTACGCCGCCCGGGAAACGGGCGACCGCGCGCTGGTGGATATCGCCCTGCGCCACTGCCGCACGACCCGGCGTGTGTTGGTGCGCGGCGACGGATCCACGGCGCACGAAGGCTTGTTCAACCAGGAAACCGGCGAATTCCTCAAGCAGACGACGCACCAGGGATATCGCGGCGATTCCTGCTGGTCGCGCGGGCTGGCATGGGCGCTCTACGGATTTGGCACGGCTTACAGTTACGCGCGCGATCCGGACCTGCTAGCCACGGCGGAAGCCTGCGCGGACTTCTATATCCGGCACACGCCGGCGGACGGCGTGCCGCCGTGGGATTACGATGCGCCGCCCGATGGCGCCGTCATGGTGGATACATCCGCCGCGGCCATCGCGGCGTCCGGCCTGTTCCAATTGAGCGGTCTGACGGCGGATGCGGCCAAAGGCCACTTCTATCGCGAGACCGCCCGTCACATTCTCGCCACGCTTTGCCGCAATTGGCTGGCGGAATCCGACCCCGAGTGGGAAGGCATCCTGAAAGGCGGGGTGTACCACGTTCACAAGAACCTGGGAGTGAACGAGTCGGTCATGTGGGGCGAATATTTTTTTCTGGAGGCCCTGGAGCGTGCTGCGATTTCGAAGCCGGACTACGAGGACAGGACTTCTTCGTAGTAGCGCTCGTACATGGGAATAATCTTATCCGCGCAAAAGCGGTCCGACGCCGTCCGCCGGGCTGCCTGCGACATCCGGTCGTGCAGTGCGTCGTCCACGACCAGCGCCGTCACGCGCGCGGCCTGCGCCTGGATGTCTCCCACGGCTTCCAGATAGCCGTCCACCCCGTCGGTGATCAACTCGGGGACGCCGCCCACGCGCGTCGCCACGGGTGGCACGCCACAGGCCATGGCCTCCAGCGCGGCCAGTCCGAACGATTCCAGATCGCTGGGCATCAGCAGTGCGTGCGCCAGCGGAATGATGCGCTCCACGTGGTTCTGTTTCCCCAGAAACGAGACGTGGTGCTCCACGCCCAACTCGCGCGCCAGGTGCTCGGCCGGACCGCGCTCCGGCCCATCGCCCACCATCAGCAGGTGCGCCGGCGCGCGCTTCACTACTTCCGCCAGAATGCGCACGCAATCCTGCACGCGTTTCACCGGCCGGAAATTCGAAACGTGAATCAGCAGCTTCCCTTCCGCCGGCAAGTAGCATTTCGCCATGGCCTTCTCGCGGTCCGGTTTGTATACGTCGCAATTGACGAAGTTGGTGATCACGCGAATGTCGTTGCGCACGCCGAAAACGTCCACTGTCTGCCGCCGCAGATATTCGCTGATTGAAGTAATGCCATCGGATTTCTCGATGGAAAACTTCGTGATCGGAAAATAAGACCGGTCCGTGCCGACCAGCGTGATGTCCGTGCCGTGCAGGGTGGTGATGAAGGGCAGCCGCCGCACGCCCGCCAGCATGTCTTTGGCGAGCATCGCCGAAATGGAATGGGGGATGGCATAGTGTACGTGCAGCAGGTCCAGGTCGTAGGATTCCGCCACTTCGGCCATGCGCGAAGCCAGCGCCAGGCAATACGGCGGGTATTGAAACAGGGGATAGCTGGAAACCTCCACCTCGTGGTAGTGGATGCCGGGAATGCCGGGGTCCAGACGAATGGGATTCGCATAGGTGATGAAATGGACCTGGTGTCCGCGAGTGGCGAGTTCCAGGCCCAGTTCGGTGGCTACGATGCCGCTGCCGCCGTAGGTCGGATAACAAGTGATGCCGACGTTCACACCGTCAGGCTACCACGCGCGCTGCGGCCCTGGCACGCCGGCAGCCGCCGGCAGCCGCAAAGTCCGGCCTCACCTATAATGAAGGGACATGTCATCGGGGTACGTGGATCTCGCGGGGCCCGAGCTGATCGCCAAATACGAACCGGTGATCGGCCTCGAAGTGCACGTCCAACTGGCCACCGCGACTAAGATCTTCTGCGGCTGCCCCACCAGCTTCGGCGCGCAACCTAACAGCAACGTCTGCCCGGTCTGCCTCGGCCTGCCCGGAGCGCTGCCGGTGCTGAATGCCGCGGCGGTGGAACTGGCCATACAGGCGGCCCTGGCGCTGAATTGCGAGGTGCGCGCGGTTTCGCGCTTCGCGCGCAAGAACTACTTTTATCCGGATCTGCCCAAGGGTTACCAGATTTCACAATACGAGGAGCCGCTGGCGGAGCATGGCTGGGTCGAAATTCCGGTGGATGGCGCGCCGAAGCGCATTGGAGTGACCCGCGTCCACATGGAAGACGACGCAGGCAAGAGCATCCACGACGGCTTTCGCGATTCCGCCCGCTACACCTACGTAGACCTGAATCGCTCCGGCACCCCGCTGATCGAGATCGTCACCGAGCCGGATCTGCGCGGTTCCGAGGAAGCCTACGATTTCCTGACCGGGCTGAAGCAGACGCTCGAATTCCTGAACGTTTCCACCTGCGACATGGAGAAGGGCCACCTGCGCTGCGATGCGAACGTGTCGGTCCGGCTGAAGGGGGCGGTGGAGTTCGGCACCAAGGCCGAGGTGAAGAACCTGAATTCTTTCCGCTTCCTGAAGCTGGCGCTGGACCACGAGATTGCCCGGCAGGTGCGAATTCTGGAGAGCGGCGGCACCATCCCGCAGGAGACCCGCCTGTTCAATCCCGAGACGGGCGAAACCGCTACCATGCGGAGCAAGGAACACGCGCACGATTATCGCTACTTTCCGGAGCCGGACCTGGCGCCGCTGCGCATCGGGGATGCCTGGCTTGCCGGGATCCGCGCAGGCATGCCGGAGCTGCCCGCCCGCAAACGGGCCCGCTTCATCGAAAGCTATGGCCTGAGCCCTTACGACGCGGATGTGCTTACCGCCAGCCGCGCCATCGCGGAGTATTACGAACGCGCGGCGGCCGTGGTGGACGATCCCAAATCTACGGCCAATTGGGTGATGGGGGACCTGATGGGCGCGCTCAACGCGCAGAACCTGCAGATCGGCGATTCGCCCGTAACACCCGAACGGCTGGGCGAACTGGTAGCCTTGATCGGCAAGGGCGAGATCTCCGGCAAGATCGCCAAGGAAGTCTTCCTGAAAATGTTCTCGAGCAGCGAGGCCGCGGCCGTCATCATTGAAAGAGAAGGCTTGAAGCAGATCAGCGATACCGGCGCGCTGGAGCGCATGGTCGATGAAGTGCTGCAACAGAACGTGAAGCAGGTAGAGCAATACAAGAGCGGGAAGACGACGGTGCTCGGGTACCTGGTCGGCCAGGTGATGAAGGCCTCGCGCGGGCAGGCGAATCCTGGGGTCGTAAATGACTTACTCAAGAAGAAATTATGCTAAAAGAAGGCGATCGAGCTCCTGAGATCCAGTTACAGACAGATACCGGCGAGTCCTTCGATTTGAAGAGCGTGCGGGGTAAGAAGGTCGTTTTGTTCTTCTATCCCAAAGCCAGTACCCCGGGCTGCACGGTGGAAGCGTGCGAGTTTCGCGATACCTTCAAGAAATTTGAGAAGAAGGGCGTCGTGGTGCTGGGCATTTCCAAGGACACGCCCAAGGCGCAGACGACTTTCAAAGTGAACCAGAAGCTGCCGTACACGCTGTTATGCGATGTGGATAAGAAGGTGGTTGAGGCTTATGGCGTGTGGAAAGAGAAGAACATGTACGGCAAGAAGGTGATGGGCGTGGAGCGCACCACCTTCCTGATCGACGAGCACGGCAAAATCGAAAAGATTTTCTCAAAGGTTAAGCCGGCCGGGCACGCGGAAGAAGTACTGGCCGCTCTGTGACACCACCGCAACCGAAACTCCAGAGCCGGCTGAAAGCCGGCTGCGGGCATGATTGCCCGCCCCACATTTCCGATTAGCCGCCGCCGGACACGCGCAGCGTCTTACTCAGCCCGGCATCCGCGGACGATTCTCCCACGGTGACTTCCACCTCATCCGATTCGAGCGCCCAGCGCTTCCGCTGCACGTCCCAATATCTCAGCGAGTCGGCGGCCAACGGAATCTCGATGGTCCGGGTTTCGCCCGGCGCCAGCGCCACCCTGCGAAAACCTCGCAGCTCCCTGGCAGGACGGCCCACGGCGGATTTCAAATGCTTTACATACAGCTCGATCACTTCGTCGCCCGGGCGCGCCCCGGTGTTCCGCACATCCACACTGACCATCACCTTGCCTTGCTCCGCCAACCGGCCTGGAGTCAGTCGCAATTTCGAGTATTTGAAGGTTGTGTAACTCAGGCCATAACCGAATGGATACAGCGGGTCGCCCTTGAAATACATATACGTGCGGCCATGCCGGATGTCGTAGTCCATCATAGCGGGCACCTGGTCGAGCGACTTCGGCCAGGTCTGGACCAGCCGTCCCGCGGGATTGTAATCGCCGAACAACACATCCGCGATGGCCGTTCCCATCTCCTGCGCATTGTGCGTCATGTGCAGAATGGCGGGCAGGTTTCCCTGGCTCCAGTTGATGGCGAACGGAAAGCTCGCCACCAGCACCATCGCGGTCTTCGGATTGGCGGCATACACCTGCTTCACCAACTCTTCCATCTCCAGATCGATCGCGCGCCGGTCGACCGCTTCTTTACCGTCGCTGGGTGTCGGGCACTTCGCCCAACCGGCGTCGCAGGTGGTGTGGTTTCCCACAAATACCACCGCCACATCGGACTCCTTGGCGGCCTTCACCGCTGCGTCGTTGTCGTTGTTCGCCGCGTAGTTCACGACCACGCCGGAGCCCAGTTTGGCTTTGATGCCCTCGAGCGGAGTCACGGTGTAGGGCGGCGTACCGCTGTACCAATCCAGCAGCACCTGGTCCGCGCGCGGGCCGATCACCGCGATCGACTTCAGCTTCGATTTATCGAGCGGCAGGAACCCGCCGGAATTCTTCAACAGCACCACGGATTCGAGCGCCACCTGGCGGGCCACGTCCTTGTGCCCAGGCGTTTTCCAGGCATCCTCTTCGCCCACCAGTTTGGAATACGGCACGCGTGCGGGCGGATCGAGCAGCCCCAGCCGGATCATCACCCGGAATTCGCCTTTGATGACCTCGTCGATATCGGCTTCCGTCAACAGCTTTGCCTTCAGCGCGTCGTTCACCGGCGCCTGGAAGCGGTCCAGGAACTGATTGATGCCCGCCTTCACCGCGCCCGCCGCACCCTCGGCCAAGTTGGGGTAATACTTATGCAGATTGATCATGTTGCGCAGGGAGCCGGCATCGGTACAGATGATCCCGTCCACGCCCCATTCCTCGATCGCGATCTGGCGCAGGATGGGATTCACCGTCATGGGGATGTGGTTCCAGGCATTGTACGCCGCCATGAAAGCGCGCGAACCGCCATCCATCACTCCCATGCGGAAAGGAACCGAGTAATACTCGCGCAGCAGGCGCTCGTCGAAATCCGACGAAGATCCGCCGCGGCCGTTCTCGTTGCTGTTGGCCAGGAAGTGCTTCATCAACGAAGCCGTCAGCCAATACTTGGGGTCGTCCCCCTGCAGGCCGCGCACCATCGCGGTGACCATGGTGCCATTGAAAAACGGATCTTCGCCGAAGCATTCCTCGGTGCGTCCCCAGCGCGGATCGCGGCCCAGGTCGGCATTGGGCGCGCGCACGACCAGGCCTCCGCGCTTCTGGCTCTGATAGATGTAGCGCGTCTCGTTGCCTTCCACGCCGCCGGCCTTGCGGATCAGGTCGGGATCCCACGTCTCGCCCATGCCGATGGCCTGCGCGAATTGGGTGGTGGGAATCGGCTTGGGCCGGCCCCAACCTCCGGGACCGCCGAGCGCCAGGCCGTGCAGGCCCTCCACGTGGCCGGTTCCTTCGATCCCCAACCGCGCTACGCTGGGGCGGGTGCCCAGACAGGCAACCTTTTCATCCAGCGTCATCAACGAGACGATGTTGTTCACTCGTTGTTCGATGGGCAGATCGGGATTCTGGAAGGGATATGGGTAGGGGCCGTCGGCGGCGGACAGCCAGCGCAGCGGCAAGAGCAAAAGGATGGCGGTCAGGGCAGGGTGTTTCATGAAACACTATTATCGCCCCGCGGGCCAGACAGGGAGTGGTGCCATCAGTGCTTGCGCCGTTGGCAAGCCGCGCCATCATAGCCTAATTGTTTGATTTTCCTGATGGTGATGGTGCGGGCAGCGTCGTCTACCGTGGCCTGAACTTCCACGTGATATCCCAATTGGTCGATGACCGAGGGCGAGTCTTTCAGCGTAAATACAGCCTTGGCCTGTTCGCTGATAAAGGCGGGTGCGGCACCCTCTTTGATGCACGTCTTCGCGCATTCGGGATTGGTGGAGGTGAAGGTACCGTTCGCGGCGCGCGCGGACGCGCATTTCAGGTCGGAGAACCAGCCGGTCCAGGTGACGCCGCGGCCTCCCGTTTGGGCGGCGCTAAGGAGCGCCATTCCCGCCAAGCAGATTGCGGCCCCAGACAAGCATGCGCGCTTCATTCGACCCTCCGTTTCTCAGCCCCGCTGATTGGCGGCCAAAGCATCTTCCACGGTTCCGCAGAACTGGAAAATCGTATCCAGCCGCGTTACCCGGAAACACTCCCGCACGTACCCCTGCGCGCCCGCCATCCACAGCTTGCCGCCGTTCTCCTGTACTTTATTCAGGCAGTAGATGAACCGGCCGATACCGGTGCTGTCGATGCGCTTCACGCCCGTCATGTCGAACACGATGCGGCTAAGCCCCTGGGCTAGCGCGCTGTTCAATACAGCCTCGATGCGCTCTCCCTCGGGCCCACGCATCACGCTGCCTTCGAGCGAGATCACGGCGGTGGCGGGAGCGACCTCTTTTTGATTGATTTCCAATGCCATTCGGCGCAGTCCACCACCAGTATATGCCGAGATGGGTCTTTTTGCGGAGGCCATCCGTATACCGGGTAGTGGTATGATCCTCGCGGCGATGATGAATCCGGAGGCTTTCAGCGGCGCGCAAGATGCTATCGCCCGTATGCGGCGGGGAGATCCCGACGCGGTGGCGGCGATCGTCTCGCGCTACCAGCACAGGCTGTATCGGTACCTGCTGCGCCTGGTGCGGGAGCCCGCGACGGCCGACGACCTGTTTCAGCAGACCTGGCTGCGGGTGATGGAGAAGATCGGCCGCTACGATGCGCGCCGCAATTTCGAGTCGTGGCTGTTCTCGGTGGCCCACAACCTGGCTATCGACGCCTGGCGGGGCAAGCGCGGCGAAAGCCTGCTGGATCCAGAAGACGCTGAGGATTCCGGCGAAGCGCCTGGCGCGCCGTGGCGCTCCGGAGAGCCGGACGCATTGGATCGCCTGCTGGATTTTGAGCGTGGCGCCATGCTGGCGGCATGCATGCAGGAATTGCCCGCCATACATCGCGAGGTGCTGACATTGCGGTTTGAAGAAGACATGCGGCTGGAGGAGATCGCGGAAGTGGCCGGCATCCCGCTATCCACGGTGAAAAGCCGGCTGCGGCGCGCACTGGACGGTTTAAGAGCGGCCATGGACGCGCGGACTCCGGGAGGACGGAAAGCATGAGCGGGCACGAATCCTGTGAATCGATCGCGGGGATGCTGGCGCTGGCCGCCGCGGGAGTGTTGGATGCGCAGGAGCAGCGGCGGGTGGAGGAGCATGCCCGCGAGTGCCCGGCGTGCCGGCGCCAATTGGAAATCTGGAGCGGCTATGCGCAGGGGCTGAAGCAACTGCCGCAGCCGCCCATCCCGGCGCAGTTGATGGAGCGCACGCGCGCGCGTTTGATCGAGGAGCGCGCCGCCGCGGCGGACCGCCGCTGGGACGAATTGATGTTGGGAGCGTTGGCGCTTTTTGCCTGGACCGTGGGACTGACATTCTGGTTTGTGGCGCGCATCGTGACCGGCGGAGAGTTGGTCGTGATGGGCGCAAACCTGGTCCGGCTCGGAACCTGGAGCGCGGGCTCGACGGTGTTGGTGTGGCTGACCGCGGCGGTGGCGGCCATCGCCCTGGGAAGGCGCCGCCGCGAATTGAGGAGGGCTTTATGAGTCGCTTTCGAGACGAAGTGTCAATCATCCCACGCGTGGCTTACACCATCGCCACGTGCGTTTGGCTGGGGTTCTTCGCGTTGATGATGGAGCTGCCGTTCCGGCTGGATCCGGAGGGACGCCGTTGGCCCCTGGCGGGCAAACTGGCGATGTCGATTTTGCCCGGGCTGCCGCTGTTCATCCTGGTGTTACTGATCGGCTATGTGTATGCGGACGCAAAGCGGCGCGGCATGCGCTACGTGATGTGGACGCTGCTGGCGGCCCTGATCCCCAACGCGATCGGCGTGATCCTGTACTTCGTGCTGCGGGAACCGCTGCTGGTGAACTGTCCTCATTGCGGTGCGCAGGCCCGCCGGGGTTTCCCGTTTTGTCCGAAGTGCGGCGGCGCCCTGGCGCAGTCGTGCCCACAATGCAGGCGTGCCGTGGAGCCGGGCTGGACGCACTGCGGATACTGCGGCGCGGCGCTGAACGGGTAATGTACGGCGGGACTCAAGAAAGTCCCCCATTGCCGCCCCACAAGGCGAAGCGCTTTCGACGGTGCCCCAGGCGGGGTCTCGCCGCTGTTTCACCCGCATCCGCCACGGGGGGCACCCTGAAGCTCAGTGGCGGCGGCCAAATGAACGGCCTCCGGACGGCGGCCGGAAGCTGGGGCGGAAGCCCGGCGAACTTCGGGGCTTGAATCCGGAACTGGGCGGTTTCGACCCGGACCCAAAGGTATGGCCGGCGCTGCTCTGGCCGCTCTTCAATCCTCCGGTCGCGTATTTTGAGCTGCTATAACTGCCCGAACTGCGCACGTAGCGGCTGCCGGAATAATGCTGCTGGGTGAAGGTGCCGTGGGTGCCATACTTAGGGGCGCCGCCGGCTTCGTCGTGTCCGTAGTAAGTCTGGCCGCTGGTGCGGGCCGTGCGGTATGACTCCCATTCATAAGATGGAATCGGGCGGTAGCTATGTCCCCATAACAGGTCGCGCAACAAGGCGTATTGCCCGTACCACACCCAGAAATTGCCGCCGCTGCCCTGGTTCCAGTAACCATACTGGTTGCGCTGGCCGACCGGCGCCATATAGGCGAAGCCAGCGGGCTCCGGCACGTCGTCGGCTTCGGAATCGTACTTGCCCACCGGCTTGTGCGCGATGGACATGCCGATGTTGTTCTCGCAAACCTGGTAAGTGGAGTGTGGGATCTCCACCCAGTTTTCATCGGAAGTGGTAACGCCGTCCTTACCGGCCGCATCGGGAAACCTGGTTCTGATAATGCGGACTTCCTCTTCGTAATCGCGCACGCCGCCGGACTTGCGGTCGCGCAGATCCACCAGGACCTTATCCCAGGAAGTGTAAAGCTGGCCGGTGAGCGTGTCGAGTTCGGTGGTGCGGGAGGGCAGGGAAGCGACGTCGTTGTGAATGGTCTCCGCGGCGCCCAGCAGTTCGCCGTAATCCAGGCCGGCCAGATCGTTGGCTTCGGCCTTGCGGCGCATGGCGCCGCTCGATTGCCAGGCCTGCTCGCCATCGGAAGGAATCGCGCGCAGCGCGGCCAGGCGCGTATCCAGATCCGATTTCTTCTGCGGCCAATCCGTACCGGCGCGCGTCACCAAGGTGACCACGGGCGCGAAATCCCAGCGTTGCAGGGTCTGGCGATCGGCCTCCATCTGCCGCAGCTCGGTGGGCAGGTTGCGCTTCATGTCCACCCAGCGCTGCGCTTCCGTCTGGACCGCCGCGGCTTCGTTGAGCGCGGCGGTGCGCAGCGCACGCTCTTCTCTGAGCAGCTTATCGGCCTGGGGTTGATCCTGGCGGCGGTTGGCTTTCAGGAGCTTCTCGAGCGCGGTAGCGTCTCGCTCGGCTCCATCCAATTCGCCGGCCGCGATGCGGAAGCGGTCCGGCAAAACCGTGACCATATCATGCGCGCGGAACAGATCGGGATCGGCGGCCAGATCGGCCGAGACTAACTCCTGCGCGGTTTGGAACTGCTTCCGGCTTTGCGGAAGCTGGTGCTCCTCGGCGGCGATATCCTGGCGCAGCTTACGCGGCAGATTATCGAAGCCGGCGAACAGGACGATGACAATCAGGAAAGCAAGGATAACGGCTAAGACTTCGAGCCCACGACGGCTCATGATTGACTCCTTCACAGGCTGGCAGCCTGTGCTGCGTGCGAACGCGCTACGCGCGGTAGAGCGCAATATCGGCGGGATTCAATTTCACGGCGATGCCGGCGCTGAACGGCTCGCCCTCTTTTTTGCGGACGGCCAGATACCGCTGGCCGGATTCTTCCCGGAACTCCCACCCATAGAAGCCCGCGCCCTGCGCCTGGCCGTCGTGAAAGACGCCGATCTCCCGGCTGAAACGGTAATACCAGTTCTTACCGTCGAACTCAAAATTATCGGCGGCGTTCTGGCGCTGGTCCATCTGCGCGAGGTCGTCTTCGGAAAGGCCCAGGTCGTCGAGCGAAAGCTTCTTGCCGTCCAGGAAGCCGCGCACCTCAACTTCATCGTCTTCGGTGCGGACTTCCAGTACGACGCGGATCTCGCCATGCTTGCCGCTGACGTCGAACCACTGCTTTTCGCCGGCTTCATAACGATTGCTGTGGTCCACGGTGAACTGCACGTCGGTGAAGTTGGCGCCGGCGCCGGGGATGGAGATGTTATCGCCCACGCGCGCGTCGGCCACCGTCAAGCTGGCCAGATCCTGCTTCGGCGCGGCGGGGGCGGCCGGCGCGCGTTCGAATAATTTCTTGAGCACCATGAACAGTAAAGCTCCGAGGACGATTACCAGCGTGAGAGTGATGGGGCCCATAGTTGCAAGGCTATTGGCCGGCCGGCAGGGACAGCGGAATGCTGGGCGGCTTCAACTGCTGGCGTTCGCGCTTCAACGCCTCGAGATCGGCATCCACGCCATGCGCCCCCAGGGCGGCGAACTGTTTCTCCAGATCGTCGTCTTTTCCGGCGGAGGCCAGTTGATTGAAGGCCTGGGCGGTGGCTTCTTCTTTCGATACGGTCTCTTCAAAACGGTTGAGGGCCGCAAACGCGTTGTCGGCATTGCCCACGCCGGCCAAAGCCTCGGCCACTTTACGCTGCGCCTGCGCGGCGTTCTTGCGCGCCACCAGGGTGGTCGCGGTGCGCTCGGCCTCGTCGATCTTACGCTTCAATTCGGTTACCTGCGACTTCAGCGTGTCGCTGGCTTTCTGTGCCTGATCGACGGACGTTTGCATGGACGCGACCTGCTGATCGCACTCCGCCTTCTTGGCCAGCGCCTTGCGCGCCAGATCTTCGTTATTGGCGTCGAGCGCCACGCCCGCGCGGTCTTTCCATTCCTGCGACTGGCGCACGTATTTCTGATATTCGGCGTCCAGACGATTGTAGTTGCTCATGGCTACGGCGGAGGCCTGCACGGCTTTATTCAACTCCGTCCGCATATCCGCCACGGTCTGCCGAACGGTGGCGTCGAAAGTAGCATCCTCGACGGCGCTCATGCCTTCATTAGCCTGACCGCGGGCGACGCGGCCGGCGCGATTGAAAATATCCGATAGAAATGCCATGTCTGATTTGTCTCCGGGTTACACCAAACCACTCAGAATGCGGCGGGCGACCATGACGTCGACCAGCAGGAAATGCACGCACGAGAGGATATCGTCCTGATCCTCGGGGCCCAAGTCTTCCAGCTTACAGAAATTGTTGAGCGTGATGGCGGTCCGGCCCTCCCCGGCATCGTAAAGCTGGAAGTAAGAGGTGGAGATGCCGTTATGCGCGTCCAGCATGCTACGCATCATGGGCGCGGTGATGGCGGATTCGGGCGCGGTAGTGCAGGTAAGCGACAGGTACAGCACATCGCCCTCGAGCACGGCCTGGACGGCCACACCGCTTTGGAGTTCCTGGACGCGCAGGACACCCGCGGTGGGCTCGGTCACTTCGTAGCCTTTTTCGGCCAGGAGCGCTTTAATCTGATCGGCGTGGATACTTGCGATTTGAGCGGTCATATTTGGGTTGGGTACTCGTTGGGAAGTACGATGCAGCCGTGGGAAAAGTTCATTTCCTGCCAAGACCAGTATAGCCGATGCGGGCGAGGCGGGCGGCTACACGGCTTTTGGCCGGACGAAGCCGATTGCGCGTAACAGGTTTGTAATGATTGTCCTGTGGACGAGTTTCACGCGTCTGCCCAACGGGATCGAAGTCCTCTGCCTGGATAGTGGGTGGAACCTGGAAAATGTCGCAGGAATTTGTGGGGCGCCACCAGGACGGGCCGCTAAAAGGCGTTTGGCCGAACGGAGCCAATTTCGCGTAACAGTATTGTAATCAGTGGCCTGCGGGCTGCTTTGGGAGCGGGGGCGGGAGGTGTTCGATGGGCTTCCACGCTTCGGGTGCGCCTTCCATGCCGGTAAAGCGGCGGTCGTGGACTTCGGCGATGCGGGCCAGGGCGCGGACGCTCTGCGCGTCGGCTTCGATGGCGGCGCGGAGTTCGCGCACGTCGTGGGTCAGTTCGTGCACGTCGTGCGTCAGGGTCTCGAGGCTTTGGGCCAGGGATTCGTTGAGTTGCGTGAGCCTATCCAGGCGTTCGTCGATGGTCATCTTACCTTTAGTGTAGCGTGGGCGGCGGCGATGGGGCCCACGCGCCGGAGTTGGCTTAGAATGGGACTTGCATTTCCGGCTATATCCGCTCCGATTCTCGTTTGTGGCGCGCGACGCGGTGCACTTTCCGCCGGGGAAATCGGCCAATGTGCTGCGGGGCGCGTTCGGTTTGATTTTCCGGCGCATCGCGTGTGTGCCCGATTGCCCCGGCGCGCGGACCTGTGAGATCCGCGCGACCTGCCCTTATGCGCGCATGTTCGAGCCATCCGCTTTGGCGGGCGGACCGAGCGGGCTGGCCGACTGGCCGCGTCCGTTTGTGTTTCGGGCGACGCGGTTGGACGGGCGCACCATCGCGCGCGGCGAGGCGTTCTGGTTCGACCTGAATCTCTTCGACATGCACAGTCCGGCGATCGCCTACCTGGTGCTGGCGTTCGCGCAGCTTGCGCGGGACGGGTTGGGGCCGTCGCGCGGGCGGGCGGATTTGCGGGAGGTTTGGCAGCTTGACGAAAGCGGCGAGTGCGTGGCGCGGCTCTACGATGGCGAGCGATTCCTGCTGAGCGAGGGGCCGGCGCCCATGACGCTGAGCCTGGCGTCGCCCGCGGAAAGGGTGGAGCGATTGCGCTTGCGGTTCGTGACGCCGACCGAATTGAAGAGCCGGCAGCAGTTGGCGGAGAGGCCCGAATTCGGGGTGCTGGCGGGACGCCTACGCGACCGCGTAAGCACGCTGCGGGAGTTATACGGCGACGGCCCGCTGGAGATCGATTTTCGCGGATTTGGGGAGCGCGCGGCGCGGGTGGAGATGACGCGCTGCGAGATTGAGCGGGTGGAAGTGGCGCGGCGGAGCAGCCGGACGGGGCAGGTGCATCCGATCGGCGGGTTTGTGGGGGAGGCGGAGTATGCGGGGGAGTTAAGTGAGTTTGTG
>JBEKIM010000069.1:0-20722 GCA_050011755.1 Bryobacteraceae bacterium
GACCCGAAATTCGCGCAGGCCCACTGCGAGTATGGCAATTATTTCTGGGGCTTGGCGCTCGCGGGAGCGCTGCCGGCCAACCAGGCCTTGCCGATGATACGCTCCCTTGCGGAAAAAGCGCTGGAACTGGATCCTTCGCTGCCCGATGGACACGCGATGTCGGGCATCGTCGCAGTCTATCTCGAATACGACTGGAAGGAAGCAGAGGGGCGCTTCCGCCGGGCGATGGCTCGCGATCCCGTTTCGGTCAATGTGCGCCTCTATTACACCTGGTACCTCCAGCTCGTCGGCCGTCCGGCGGAAGCCGTACAGCAGATGAATCTCGCACTGGAAGCGGATCCGCTAAATCTTACTCTGCGCCAGAACCGCGCGGTGTTCCTCGCCGGAGCCGGGCGCGACAAGGAAGCTGCCGCGGGCTTTCGTGAGGTTCTGGAATTGAATCCGTCGATGGTGCTTGCGCAATTAGCCTTGGCCGCTCTGCATGTGTCGCGCGAGGAGTTGGGCCAGGCGCTGGCACTTTGCGAAAGAGCGTACGCCGTTGCGCCGCTTCCCAGTGGGATCGGATTGCTCGCCGGGCTGCTGAAGCGAACCGGAGATATGCAACGGTCGGAAGAACTGCTCCGAAAGCTCCAGCCCGCCGATGCGTTCGGCGTTCCCCGAGGCCTGGCCATTTACCACTGGGTGCTCCAGGAATTCGACGCAGAGGCCGATTGGCTGGAGAAGGCTATCGACGAGCACGATCCTTAGGGCGCCCTTTTTCTGCGGCTCTGGTACGGAAGGGAGCTGCGCTCCAGTCCACGCTGGGCAGGGTTGATGCGGAAACTCAATCTGCCGAAATCGTGATTACTGCTCCACAGTCGCGCACCACCTCTGCGTAGCTAATCATTGTGAAGGTTCACGCAGGTCCGCAGAACGGATGCGAGCCAATAAGACGTGATCGATCATCCGGAATTCAAGCTTGGCCACAATACCGGATTCAACGCCTATATGAGTTACTTGGTTCAAGTTCATTTATAGGCATTGAAAAGCGGCGAGAGGGGGCCGAGTTTCCCGGACGCCGCCAGGTCGTCGTGTGGGAGCACGAAAACCTCATCGACATTGAGAAACCCGGCGGCGCTTCGTGCAAACCCGGTATCGCTCTCCATTGCCCGGGATAGGACAGGCACTATCCGGATGGGTTTCTGCTCGGCGAGTCGCGGTGCACTCTTGATGGCTTTAACTACTGCGAGCGTTCCGTCGATGGACTCCTGGTTTGCCACGAACATGCAGACGACAGTGTCGGCTAGGATCGTTGTTGCGAGGCCGCCGAGATCCGTCACCCCGGTTCGCGCGTCGATCAGCAGGTAGTCGGGCCTTACCTCGTCCGCGAAGCGTGCCCGCAAATCGAGTAACGCCATCAATCCCTCGCCACTTGAGCTGTCCAGCCGCAGCTTATCACCAAGCTTTTTGAGGACTTCCCAATAGATCTTACGGGGCGCAAGGCCGGAGGGCATAAGCCAGATCCCCCCGCGCTCATTGGACGATGTGTTTACGCTAATCATGTGGCCCAACAGCGGCGGCGGAGATGCGGCACCATCCGCAGTTGCCAACAGATAGGGAACCGCGCCGCCAAGAAAATTTGGGGAATCCAAGTCCTGGACGACGCCGAACTTATAATGAATTCCCGGGGCCTCGAAATCGAAGTCGATTGCCACCACCAATTTTCCGAGAGTCGCCAGGAAGCGTGCGGCGTGCGAGCAGGAGAGAGCGCCCCACACCTCCCTTGTAGGAATAAAATGCAACGGTTTCCACGGGCTCAAGCCGCCAGACCGAACGCGCCAGCCTTACTAAAGCGGCGCGCCCAGGTCCCTCGCCTCGCGGGGAGTTATGTGCTTTGCCGCATATTGAAAGCGGCTTGACATGGCTTGATCGGCTTCGTCGAGGATCTCACGTAACGCGACCGCGAGAGATGGGGGGCTGCCTCGTCGGCAATATAGGCTTCTTCAAGCGTCTGCGCGCGGTCATAGTCCCCGGCTTTGATGGCCGCGCTCACCGCCCCGCGCCGCGCGATGCGCCCTTGGCCTTCCGACACTGGGAAAGCTTATTCGCCAGTTCTTCCTCAATGACGGAAACCTCTTTCCATGCCGACGACGTAGGAATGCCAAGCGCCTCGAGTTCCTGGGCCCGCCAGATTGCGTCGGATACAAGCGTATTCAATGTGTCGGTTTCCATGCTAACTAATCGCTCTTGATGGAGCGGAGAACTGCGGTGGGCTCCTCGAAACCCACTACCTGGCGCATCGCCGGTCAACGTCCGGATTTCTGCCCACCTGTTTAAGTTTCCCGGAAAGCCGTGCCGCTATGCTCCTCGGCCGACCCCACTCACTTCGAGCGCGCTGGATCCGGCGAATGATGCGCCATGCCCGATGCCGATGGGCCAGAGCCAGCGCCACAGCCTCGGCGCCGTCCTCAGTGATTCGGTAGTGGTCATGCTGATCGATCTTGCGCATGTCGGCCTCGGCCAACAGCAGGCTGCGGAAAAAGGCCTGTCGGGACCGCTCCCTTACGGTCGCGGCTCGGTAAGCCGCTGCAAGTACAGGGCAACACTTCTGAGCGGCGCGCGTCAGCAAGCGGTTTTTGGCCTTTTTCCGCAGCCTGCCGGAGGAACCCGATACTCTGGACTCGTTCCAGGTCCATCGATAAGCGCAGCACAAAGCAAGACAGGCTACTCCGCGATGGCGAACAAATGCTTTGCGCCGCGCACCAGCAGCAAATCTCCCGCCAGCGCGGGAGTGGCCAGCACAGCCTCGCCGATGGGATTCCTGGAAAGCAATTCGTATTGCGCGCCGGCCTTCACTACGTAGACGTCGCCATCTTCGCTGGCGATGTAGAGCTTGCCGCCGGCCAGGACCGGCGAGGCCACGAACGACCCGCCATCGCCGACCCGCTGCTGATAGACGCGCGTCCCGGATTTGGCGTCGTAGACGCTCAAGATGCCGTTATTGCTAACCGTATAGAGATGCTCGCCGTATACCAGCGGAGAGGGCAGGTACACGCCGCCGCGCTGCTTGCTCCACGCAATCGCATCGCTCGATTCCTTGCCATCCTTCAGCGTAAGATCGCCGCTCGATCCCACCTTGATGGCGTAGATGGGCTGGACCGGCGGGTAGCCTGCCGTCACGTAGATCAGCCCTTCGGCGGAGACCGGCGTGGTGCAAACCACTTCGGAGTTCGGCCCCATGGACCAGAGTTGTTTGCCGGTATCCGCGTCGTAACCACGGATGGCTTTGGGCGCATTCGTGGCCACCTCGGTGTGGTCTTTGCCCGCCACAATGGTGGGCGTACCCCAGGAAGGGATCTCGGCGCGCGCGGTGCGCCATAACTCGCGGCCATCCTTCAGATCGAAGGCCGCGATGAAGGAGTCCTTTTGACGGTCGCACTGCAAAATGACCATGTTCTTATAGATCACGGGCGAACTGGCCGCACCCCATTCCGAATCCGGGTCGAAGAACCATCCCGCGTTCTGCAAGCCGAGGTCTTTTTTCCAAAGCAGCTCGCCGTCGGTTGAATAGGCGTAGAGCCCTTCCGATCCGAAGTACGCCACCACGACCTTACCGTTGGTCACGGGCGAGGGCGAAGCCTGCGACGACTTGGGGTGGCGCCTGGTCTTCGGCACGCCCTCGTGGGCGGTCTGCTGCCAGATTATTTTTCCGGTCTTCTTGTCGATGGCAAAGACTACCCATTTATGGGGCGAACTATCGTTGACCGGATCCGTGTCGCCGTAGAGGCCGGTGCGAAATGTCTGTTTGGGATCGCTGGAGATCGCCGTGGTGACGAAGATGCGGTCGCCCCACACGATGGGCGACGAGTCGGCGAGACCGGGGATTTCGAGGCTCCAGAGAATATGCGTTCCTTTGGTGGCGTCCCACTTCACGGGCGGGTTGGCGCCGTCTCCCACGCCGGAGGCCGAGGGCCCGCGGAACTGCGGCCAGTCGCCACCGAAGGCGGCTCCCGAACCGAGAGCGGCCACGGCCGCGCACAATCCTACGAACCGGATGCCGAACTGTCTCATTGCGTCACCGCTTTCTTGAATTTGAAGGTCTGACCGCCCTGTTTCAGCGTGAAGCTACTCGCCGAATCGAACTCGACCTGCAGATTGTAGGCGGCCATCACGAAGACGGTCGGGCTCGTAGGTTTGGGCGCGAATTCCGGCTGGCCGGTGGCCTGCAAGTATAACTTGCCCTCTTTCACGAATACTTTGATATCCAGCGGAATCGCTTCCGTCTTAAAGGTGCCGGCGTAGGATTCGAGCACCTTGGCATCTACGGTCACCGGCGGCGGGGGCTCGTGCGCCCCGGCCTTTTTCAGTAGCTCGGCGACGTCCTTCTTGTTTTCCGCAAGGGATGCTTCGTAGGCGCTATCCAAAGCGGCCTGGCTGGGCTTGCCGTTTTCGATGACGGCCTGCACCAGGTCCGCCTGTCCGGCGTCCGTCACCTCTTTCAGTTCCGCGTCGGCGTTGCCGTTTCCCTTGGCGACGATCATTTTGGCCACGGCATAGTGCTTGCGCTCCAGAACAAAGCCCAGCATGGACGCCTTATAGAAAGTGTCGGTCACATCGGTTTTGGCGCCCTTGTCGAGCAGGAACCGGACCACGGCTTCGTGACCGCTCATGGCAGCGAGATAAAGCGGCGTCTGTCCGTAAGACGTCTTGGCCTCGATAGGGGCGCCCTTGTCGATCAGCGCCTTGACGGTGTCGAGGTCCCCTTTGCGGGCAGCGTCCAGGAGGTCGTCGTTCACATCCGCGGCGAGCAGTGCCACGGCCACGCAGAATATACAGGCCAGTCGATGCATAGGGCTCCCTCTGGTTAGTGTACGACGGAAGAGGCGATTGGTTAGGCTGGGGCGAGTTTCCGCTGGCCGTTTGCGCGAAAGCCATCCCGATAGCGGATGCGCACACGGAGGCGCAACTGGGTCAGCGTCAAAACACCCACGGTTGGGCGTCCGGCGGGTGACGGGAACCCGCCGCAAGCCGGTTTTGTGCCGGTCATAATCCCTCCGCCCGGCAAACCAGGCGCTAGCGGCATTAGGATACTCCGCATTTCTGGCGGTCTTCAAGAGATGTTTTGTGTTTTGGCGGGGGTAAGGGTACTGGTGGTGCCGCTTTGGCACGCCGGGTGCCATCATTCCCGTTAAGTCATGCTTGGCCGTCCGATGGCTCTCGCGCTCGCCGCGATCTCTGTCACCTTACAATCCGCCGCGTGGGCGCAGGATGAGCGCGCGCAGTTCATGGGTTTCGACACGGCCCGGCCGATCCTCAAAGCCATGTCCGCATCGCTGCCGGAGGGTCTAAGAGAGGGCGACTTGGACGCTGCCCACTGGGCCGAATGGCTGAAAAAGGCGGATGCGAGCGTGCGGCATCGGCTGGAAGCGGGCGAAGAAGATACGCTCACCAACCTGCTTCGCTTTGGCGTTACATTTACCCGGGAATATCGCATCGACGACGAATACTTCGCGCGCTACGGCGAGAGCACACTGGTGGACTCCTTCGCGGAACACCGCGCGCACGATTTGATCCAGGCGCTGGCCGTCCCGGGAACCCATCGGGGCTTCCTCGAGATGCGTGCGCTGCTGCAGCGCAAGGGATTCCCGTTGAGGACCGCGGCGGATCGCGCCGCGGCCCAGCGCTACCTGCTGAAGAACATGGCGCGGATGCACAAGGAGTTCCTGCAGGCCAGGGAACGGGCCAAGAGCGACCGTTCACAAATGTTTCAGGACCGCGGCATCTCGCTCGATAGCAATCTGTGGCCGGATTACGATCTGGACGTGCAGTTCCGGCAGATGGCCGCCAAAGGGATGCTAAGGCCGGGCAGCCTGCGCAAGGTTGCGATCGTGGGGCCGGGGCTGGACTTCGTGAACAAGCAGGAAGGCGTGGATTTCTACCCGCCGCAGACCTTGCAGCCGTTCGCGGTGCTGGATTCGCTTTTGCGCCAGGGCCTGGCAGACGCCGGGGCGATCGAGATCCATACCATGGATATCAGTTCGCTGGTGAATGCGCATATCCTGACGGCCCGAACGAGCGCCGCCCAGGGACGGCCGTACACCGTCCAATTGCCTTGGTTTTCCGGCGGCCGGTGGAGCGCCGATTTCCGTGGGAAGTTCGTCGATTACTGGCGCGGCTGGGGCTCCCGGATCGGCGAACCCGTGGCGCCCATCGAGGTTCCGCAGGCCGCGGCCGGCATCGAGACGCGCGGCGGTGCGCATCCGTCCGGCGATGGTGGGCCGCGTGAAGCCGGTGGATATGAACATCGTGTACCAGGTTCTGCCGTTGGCGCCGGGCGAGCGCTTCGATCTGATCGTGGGCACCAACATCTTCCTGTATTACGGAGCGTTCGAACAAACGCTGGCCAGAAGCAATATGGCGGCCATGCTGAAAGCGGGCGGTTACCTGTTGTCGAACGACAAACTGGCGGAGGGGACGGAGTCCGGCCTGGATCTGGCGATGACTACGGCGATTCCCATGACTGGAGAGCCGGTGATCACCGACTATATCTTCTGTTACCGGCGCCGGCGGCCTTAGGCGGGCAGCGCCTGAAAAGTGCGTGGATCGATATCAGTGAAACGCTACTGCGCTCCCGCGAAATGCTTCGCGCCGGCGGGCACCGCACTTGGAGCCGCCGGGTTAGTGTTTATGGCGTTGGGATGCACCACATTTGTGCCGGGCTGAATAATGGCGGCCGGCCCGTGCTGAACCGCGCAGCCAGAACTTAGAACTAATAAGGACAGCGTTACCGCGACGGCAAGCGAACCGCGTGAAATTTCCATCGATTACCCCCTAATCCGACCGAAGTGTTTTGACGTTGGCGGCGGCACGTCGGTTTCAAGTATTGCCGATGCCGGGTGAACGCACCTTTCAGGCGCCACCCTTATGCGGAGCGCCATTCGGAACCTGATCAACCTGCGATCATGTTCCGTCTGCGCCTGGTGCTGTGTGCGCTCCTGACGGCGGTCCCGGTCCTCTCTTTCGCCGCTCCGGACGATTGGCCGGGATGGCGCCGTTGCCCGGGCGCGGACACGCATCGCCGGTTATCTGGGGCAATCGGGTGTTTCTGACAACGGACATCGAAGGCGATGTTATCCCTGGCGTGACGCCACCCAAACACAAAATGGACGGCCAGCCGTTCCGGCATCCGGGTATCCAGCGCTACCACAGTCTTCGCTTTCTTAAGCGGTCAGAGGGATTCCTCACTCAGTAACCGGAGACAATATGCCAGCAAGACGGGTACGTCCTTCTCTGCCATTTCCAGAATGAGTTGCGGCCGCAGGTAATATGCCGCACTACCCAACTGGCTGATGTGGGCCTGCCGGATCCGATACAGGCTGTTGGCGGACCCGATATACACCGATGCGCTGGCAGCAATCCCGGATGTGCATCACGTAAACCCGCGGGTCCTTGGCAGCCATACATTACAGGACTACGGCTTCAGCAAGCACCCTGTCCCGTATATAGGGATGAAGGCTTCCGCGTTCGACCAGATCTATGCCGGCGCCCAGTAAGTCCTGAAGATCCGAAAGCAGCCCGCCCAGGTCGAGCAATCCACGGCCCCGATCCAGATCTACGAGGAAATCGATATCGCACGATGCGATCCTCCGCGAATTCGGACAACGATGAAGTTTGTATGGCCCGAGTCCGCACGATCCGAGTTGCGGGCTATCGATCGTGAGACCGCCGGTCGGACCTTCGCGCCTTGACCCGGTAAGGGGACTCGGGCGAGGGCGATGTCAAGGCGCTCGCCGGACCGTGGCTGGGATACACGAGGCTTCGCGTCGGAGACTATCGCGTCGTGTTCCGTGCACTGCCGGAGCGCAAGCGCTGGTCTAACCCGGCAGTGTCGCCGGAATACGGGTAGCGCATACGCCGAAAGTGCCATACCCCATCGGCGTCTACGCTCCATCCGCTACACTGGAAGTTCCTGTACGGTTCAGACTTTTTCCGCCACCCAGGCGTCTTTTCACATGGAGCCGGAGCTTTGATTCTTCGGGCGGTCGAGGATGCCGACCTGATTCGTAAGGCGCGCCGGGGAAATGTGGAGGCCTATAACCTGCTCATTTCCCGATGGGAGAGGCGTGTCTACAATTACCTGCTGCGCATCGTCGGCAATCGCGAGGACGCTTTGGACCTGAGTCAGGACGTTTTCTTGAAGGCATACCAGAATCTCCGCAAACTGGATGACCCGGCGCGGTTCGCCCCGTGGCTCTACCGCATCGCGCATAACGAGGCCTATTCGCTCTTCCGCAAGCGACGGCCCGAAGGCGAGACGGAGGAACTGCATCCCGAAACGCTGGAAGGGGCTGCTACGCTGGGCGGCAATGCGGTTTTCCCGGTGGAGTTGACGTTGGCGGTTTCCGGCGCGCTGCGCAAACTCACTGCCGACCAGCGCGAGACCGTCATCCTGAAAATCTATCAGGGTTTCAAATTCGAGGAGATCGCGGAGATCGTGGCCGCCCCGGTATCCACCGTAAAATCCAGGCTGTACACGGCGCTCGACTTGCTGAAAACCGAACTGGCTCCCGTAAAAGCACGAGGTGTCTCATGAGTTGTTCGCCATTCGACCTGAGGGATTACTACTTTAAGGATCTCGCCGAAAACGAGCGCCGGCTGACGGAAGTTCACGTCAAGACCTGCGCCCACTGCCGCGAAGAACTGGAGCGGCTGCGCGGCACCGAAACCGCGCTGCTCGCACTGCCGGACGAGGAGATCCCGCAGCGCATCGGTTTTGTTTCCGACCCGGTCTTCCAGCCCTCCGCATTCCGGCGCGGCTGGAGTGCCCTTTGGGATTCCGCGGCGCGCCTGGGCTTCGCATCGGCCGCCATGCTCTCGGCCGCGTTGGTGGTTTTCTCGCTCACCCGCCCCGTTCCGCAAGCCGCCGCGCCGGCCCCGGCCGTATCCCGCACGGTGGCGGAGGCGGACGTATCGAAGCGGGTGAACGATGCCGTAGCGCAAGCCGTAACCCGGGCTGTGGCGGAGAGCGAGTCGCGCCAGTCGCGGCAGACCCAGGAATTGCTGGCCGCGTCCGACCGGCGGCACGCGCTCGAGACGCAGGAGATGAAAGTGCGTTTCGAGGAATACATCGACGTCGTGAATAAGCACCTGAACACCCTGATTGTGGCCAGCAACGACGCGGGCGGCGCAAACGGAGAGGCGCGATGAACACGCTGGCGCTCCTGCTGGCGCTCTTTTTCGCCGGGCAGGAAGCTCCGCCGCCTTCGCCGCCGCGGCTCACGCGCGCCGCCTTGGGCGCCGTGGAGAAGGATTTCAACGGCCGTCTCGCGCGGGCTTATGCGCCGGACGCGTTCGATCTGCTGGGCGCCACTCGCGGCGTGTACCTGGAAGGCTACGGCGCGGTGTTCAGCACGGAATTGAACCTGATCGTCAGTCCTAACCTGAGCCCGTTTCACCAGCGATTCACCAAGGAAGAGATGGCCAATATCCGCGACCGCAAACTCCGCCGGCTGCCGCTGCTGAAAGAAAAGATGCGCGAGATGCTGGTGGCCGGCGCCGCGTCGCTCGAAAACCTGCCGCCGGGCGAACAGATAGTGCTGGCGGTTTCGTTGTTTCACTATTCGTGGGAGGACTATAGCGGCCTCCCGTCCCAGATCGTGATGCAGGCCGAGCGGCAGAAGCTTTTATCGAACGCCACGCGAGAGGCCGCCTTCCGCACCCGGGAGTTCTAAAGTGTCCACCGCCACCGAACCCAGCACACAGCATCCCGAACCCGGCGACGGCACGCCTGGCGCGCCCCGTTTGGGCGAGATGCTGATCGCCCGGCGGCTGATCCAGCCCGAGGATCTCGAACGCGCCCTGGAATTGCAAAAGGAGCGCGGCGATAAGCTGGGCAAGATTCTGGTGGACATGGGTTTTATCGCGCTGCGCGACGTCCTGGCGGCACTTTCCGAACAGCTTGCCTTGCCGCTGGTCACGCTGGATTCTCCGCCGCCTGCCGCGCCCGAACTCGAAGGGCTCTCGGCGCGTTTCATGCGCCAGTGCCGCTTCGTGCCCCTGGCCATCCAGGATTCGACGCTCACGCTGGCGATGGCCGATCCGCAGGACTTCGATACCATCGCGGCGGTGCGCGCTTTCACCGGCTTGAGAATCGAAACAGCGCTGGCTTCCGAGCAGGATGTGCTGGACGCCATCGACAAGCACTACGGCGAGAGCGCCAAGGAGTCGCAGGACGCGGAAGTGGGAGCGGCGCAAGCCAACGAGGATCTCGAGCATCTGCGCGACATGGCCAGTGAAGCGCCCGTGATCCGATTGGTCAACGCCATGATCGGGCAGGCCATCGAGCAGCGCGCCAGCGATATTCATATCGAGCCTTTCGAGAAAGAATTTCGCGTGCGCTTCCGCGTGGATGGCGTGCTCTTCAATGAAGAAGCCCCGCCACGCGAGTTGAAGTCGGCCATCATTTCGCGGCTGAAACTGATGGCCAAGCTGAACATCGCGGAGCGGCGCCTGCCGCAGGACGGCCGCATCAAGATCAAGATTCTGGGGCGCGAAGTGGACTTGCGCGTCTCCACGCTGCCCACGCTTTACGGCGAAAGCGTGGTGATGCGCCTGCTCGACCGCTCGGCAGGCGATTTCTACGACCTGCGGCGGCTGGGCTTCGACGATTTCATGCTGGGCCGCATGGAGCATTTCACTTCGCTGCCGCACGGTATCTTTCTGGTCACCGGGCCGACCGGCAGCGGCAAGTCCACCACGCTGTATTCGGCGTTGAAGCGCATTAACATTCCGGACAAGAAAATCATCACCATCGAAGACCCGGTGGAATACCAGATGGACGGCATTAACCAGATCCACGTGAATCCGCAGATTGGGCTGACCTTCGCCGCCGGGCTGCGGCACATCGTGCGCCAGGATCCGGACGTAATCATGGTGGGTGAAATCCGCGACCGTGAAACGGCGGATATCGCCATACGCGCCGCGCTCACCGGGCACCTGGTCTTTTCCACCCTGCACACCAATGACGCACCCAGCGCCATCACCCGGCTGACGGACATGGGCGTGGAGAACTACCTGGTGACCTCGTCGCTGGTAGCGGTGCTGGCGCAGCGGCTGGTGCGCCTGCTCTGCACGCACTGCAAGGCTCCCGCGGGCACGGCCATTTCGCCCGAAGGCGAGCGTCTGGAAACCTGGCGCGGCGCGGGCTGCGAACATTGCGGCGGATCGGGATACAGCGGCCGGATGGGCATCTTCGAGATGATGGAGCTGAACGACGAGTTGCGCCAGCGCATCATGGCGAACGAGGACGCGGCGGCGCTGACCCAGGCGGCGCGCCGGTATGGCATGCGCAATTTGCGGGAAGATGGCTGGCGGAAGATCCGCATGGGCGCCACGACGGTGGCCGAGGTGATGCGGGTCACCCAGGAGTTCTGATGGCCGCCCCACAATCAACTGGCACTCGACCACGGGAACTGCCCTGGAGTGGGAGCCAAGCCAGCCTTCACCGGATTCTGCTGGATGTATGCGCGGATTCTGTCGAACTCGGTGTCGGATCGGACCAGATGATCGTAGCTTTCATCCTGCCAAAAGGGTCCGTGAGCACCCACAAGAAGATTGGCTTGGTGCGCGGTAAATCCTTTGAGAGGACCCAGCCATTTTGTAGCAGGCACATGCGGGGTTGCCAGAAGATGAACGTGGTTCGGCATCACGACGAAAGCATGGAGTTCATACCGGTGAAGCGCCCAATCTCCGTGTCGCAGCGCGGCCGCCAGCATCGCTGCAATTTCCGGCCGCCGCAGAAACAGCGGACCAGTCGTGCTCGCGTCCAAGATGCGGTCGACAGCTACGAACGCCTTCCCCGCAGAGACGAGTGCCGCTGGTGGGAACACGCGATTGCGGGGAAGACTGCCATGCAATCGAAAAGTGACAAAGAGGGGTTGGTCGGTAGTGTCCCAATGGGGCAACCGGCGTTCATAGTGCCGCATACATCTTCGTGGTGCCTCAATGGCCCGTATATTCTCAACTTGGAGGGCGGCCAATCCTGGCCGCAGCGGCCTTTCAGGCGGCTTAGCCGGCTAAAAGCCGGCTGCGGGCAATATTGCCCGCCCCACGGTGCAGGGGCATGACCACCTTCTTCTTCCGCGCGGTGGCTGTCGACGGCAAAGTGCGCACCGGCCGCCTCACCGGCGAGAGCGATAAGTTCGTCGCCCGCGAATTGCGCAAGCAGGGTCTAACGCCGGTTTATGTCGGCCTGGAACCTAAGAAATCTTACGAGCTGAAGCTGCCAGCCTTCGCCAGCGGCCGCCGGCGGGACGTTCTGTTCTTCACGCAGGAACTGTCCACCCTGCTGAATGCAGGCGTCCCGCTGGACCGGGCGCTGGCCATCACCGCCGAACTGACCGAGCGGCCTTCCTTCCGCGCCATCGTCCTCGACGTGCTGCGCGTGCTTAAGGGCGGTAAGCCGCTGGCCGACAGCCTGGCCACCCACGGCGATTACTTTTCCGACCTCTTCGTGAATATGGTGCGCGCCGGTGAAGCCTCCGGCGCATTGGCCGTGGTGTTCGAGCGTCTCTCGGAGTTCGAACGCTCGCGCGACGAACTGCGCAACTACATCGTTTCGGCCATGATCTATCCCGCGCTGCTGTGCCTGGTGGGACTGACCTCGGTAATCATCCTGCTCACTTTTGTGGTGCCGCGCTTCGCCTCGCTGTTCGAGGATTCGCACATGCAGATGCCCCTCCCCACGCAGGTGATGCTCGAAGTCAGCAACTTCGTGAAGACCTGGTGGTGGTTGGCGGCGCTGGTGCTGGCGGCGGCTTTTACGGGACTGCGCTTCTACATCGGCACCGTGAAGGGCCGCTATCGTTGGGACCGGTGGCGGCTGAAACTGCCGCTCCTGGGTGACGCATTGCGCAAAGCCGAAACATCGCGTTTCGCGCGCGCCATGGCTACCCTGATCGGCAACACGGTACCGTTGGTACAGGCCATCGGCATCTCCGGCGCGATCCTGAACAATCGCTACATCGCCCGCGGCCTGGATGCTGTCTCGCAAGGCGTCAAACGCGGCGAAGGCATCGCGGGTCCCATCACCAAGGTGGGCGTATTCCCGCCGCTGGTCGGGCATCTCTTGACGGTCGGCGAAGAAACCGGCAGACTGGATTCCATGTTCACCCGCATGGCGGACATCTATGAAGAGGACACCCGCGCGGCCATCAAACGCTTCACTGCGATCTTCGAGCCGGTCGTGATCCTGGTCATGGGTGTGATCGTCGGCGGGTTTATTCTAAGTATTCTGGTGGCAATTACCAGCATCAACGACGTGGCCATATGAAGACACACAATCGACGAAGCAGAACGCAAGCGGGCGTCACCCTGATCGAGATGATGGTCGTGGTGATCATCATCGCGCTGTTCGCCGTGCTGGTGGGACCGAACCTGTTCAAGCAGACCGACAAGGCGCGCGTGGCCGCGGCCCGCGTGCAGATCGAGACCTTCGAAGGCGCCCTGGTGCAGTATCACTCCGATAACGGCATATTCCCGACCCAGGAACAAGGTTTGGATGCCTTGCGGCCGTATCTACGGAAAGACGTTCCGCTGGATCCCTGGAAGCACCCTTATGTCTACAGGTACCCCGGGGAGCACGGCGAAGAGCCGGACGTGATGAGTTACGGCGCCGACGGCCAGCCCGGCGGCGAGGGGACCAATGCGGATATCGGCAACTGGAAATAGATCCTTTTGCCGCGTTCCTGAGGGGCGGCGCGGCGTCACCCTGATGGAGATGATGATCGTGCTGGCCATCATCGCCCTGATCATCGGCATTTCCTTCCCCAGCACCATCGCCGGCATGGAGAACCTGCGCCTGTCGGCGGGCGCGCGATCGGTGGCCGCTTTCATGAACATCGCCGCCAACCGCGCGGAGCGCCGCCAGCAAGCCATCGAGCTATCCATTTCGGTGAAAGAAAACGCGGTGACCATGCGCTCCGCCGACGCGGGTTTCGTGAAGAAGCTGGATCTGCCGCCGGGCATCACGGTGCTGGCGGTCTGGCCTCCGCTGCCCCAGCCGGACGATGCGCCGCGGCGCTTGCTGATGCAACCCGGTGGTGTGCCGCCGCGCATCGGAATCGAGATCGGCAATCCGCGCGGAGGCCGCCGGATCGTACGGCTGAATCCGATTACCGGCGTGGCGGAGATCGAAAAGCCGGAGTCGCCATGAAGCAGCGCGGATTCACGCTGCTCGAAATGCTGGTGGCTACCTTGATCATGGGGATCGCGGTGATCGGCCTGATGGGGGAGATTAGCGCGTCGATGCGCAACGCCACGCGCGTGACCGAGCGCGACCGCGCCGCATTGCTGGCGCGCTCCAAGATGGATGAATTGCTGCTGGATCCGCAGTTTCCCGTGGACACACCTGTTCAGGGGACTTTCGACCGCTCGCTGACCGGCGGCGTAGAAGGCGGATGGCAAGCCCGGCTGACGCGGTTCGAGATGCCGCCATCGCCCGCGCCTGGACAGCAGTGTCTGGACCGTATGCAACTGGAGATCTGGTGGATGGCGGGAAGCGAGCGGCGCACCTTCGCCTTGGGCGGCTACCGCGCGCACGTGCTGCGCCCGGAGGATCTCGAATGATGCGGGCCGCCCGGTTGCGCCCTGTTCCGCAAGCCGGTATGACGCTCATTGAAGTGGTGGTAGCGATCAGCCTGCTGAGCCTGCTGTCGGTAGGCATGCTGGCGACCATTCGGATGGGCTTCGACGCGCTCAACAAAACCAATTCCCGCCTGATGGAGAATCGCCGCGTAGCCGGAGCGCAGCGCGTGCTGGAGCAACAACTGGGCGGCCTGATGCCGGTCAAGGGAATCTGCCCTGCCGATTCGGAATCGCCGCTGGCGCCCTTCGTTTTCTTTCAGGGTCAGCCGCAATCGATGCGGCTGGTTTCCACGTTCTCGCTCGACGAGGCTTGGCGGGGCACGCCACGCGTCCTGGAGCTGCAAGTCGTCCCGGGCGAGGATGGCCGCGGCGTGCGGCTGATCGTGAACGAGTTTCCTTACAGCGGACCGCTCAGCGCGGGGCTGGCATGCCTGGGCATCGGGGCCGATCCCGAGTCGGGCCTGCCGATGCCGCAATTCCGGCCCATTCAAGCCTCGGCGCAATCGTTCGTGCTCGCCGACAAGCTGGCTTGGTGCCGTTTCTCGTACCTGGAGCCGGCCAAGGCCCCCGACTTCGATCACTGGCGGCCGAATTGGGTAACGCCGCGCTGGCCGCGAGGTTTGCGCGTGGAAATGGCGCCACTCGAAGACAATCCCACGCGGCTTCGCCCGCTGACCGTCACCACCGCGATCCCTATTAACCGGCTGCCGGATATCGTCTATGCGGACAAGTACAATTAGTCCGCGGACCAAATCTTCCCAAGGTACCGCGCTGCTGGCGGTGCTCTGGCTTTCGGCGGCGCTGGCGACTATCGCATTGTCTCTCGCCGATACGGTGCGCGGCGAAGCCGACCGCAGCGCGACCGCCGTGGACGGACTGCGCAGCCAGGATCTCGCCGTGGGCGGACTGCGCCGCGCGATCCTCTACATGGACTGGGGACGCACGCATCCCGATAATCCCGTCTTCAAGCCGCTGGTACCCTTCTACGCGCTCGATTTTCCGGAGGGACTAACGGTGGTCGATGTGATCCCGGAAAACTCCAAATTCAATATCAATACGGCCACGCCCGACGACCTGTTCCATGTGGTGGCGAATCTCGGCGTGGACCCCGAACGGGCGCAGACTATCGCCGCCGCCATCGTGGACTGGCGGACTCCGTCTTCCGATCTGACGGGGCCGTTCGACAGCTTCTATGCATCCCTGCATCCGCCGTATGTCGCGCCGCACGCGCGATTCCAGGAAATGGAGGAACTGCTGTCGGTGAGGGGCGTCACACCGGAGCTTTTCTACGGCGCCTGGCAGCCCATGCCCGAAGGCGCGCGGCAACACCTGGCGCTGCGCGACGGATTGGCGGAATGCCTGTCCGTGTATGGCACCACCGGGCAATTCGACGTGAATACCGCGCCGGCGGCCGTGCTGGCTGCCGCGGGCGTTCCGCCGGAGGGAGTGGCGGCCTTGATCCAACAGCGCCGCGAGCGGCCTTTTCAGAAGCCGGGCGACCTGGCGCCTTTCGCGCAAATCGCGGGTGCCGGATTTACGCGCCTGCGTATCGGCGGCATCACCATGTTCACGCTGCGGTCGACCGCGCGCCTGCGCCTGGCCAATGGCCAGTTGTCGGACATGCGCCGCAGCGTCGCCGCGCTGGTAAAATTTCTGCCGTCGAGCTTCGACACGCGCTATCACATCCTGCGCTGGTATGACACGGCGCTGGAGCCGGAGTAGCGCACCCGCAGGTCGAACACTCACCGTGGGGCGGGCAATCATGCCCGCAGCCGCCTTTTCAGGCGGCTAAGCCGGCTGGAAAGCCGCCCCCAGCGGGGACCCCGGGCCAGGATTGGCCGCCCCACTACTCTTGGTTTTCATCGTCTTTGCGGGTCCGAAAAACAACCGCTAACTTATTGAGCGGCAATGGGGTCTCAGATGAACGTGCAGCGGCGAACTTCAGTTCGCTGTCGCGGGACTTAGAAGTCCCGCCGGGTCGCTAAAGCGTGTCAGGATGGCCCTGCGGGCCACCAAATGTGATGAAAACTCAATTTGGAGGGCGGCGCACTAGCGGTGGACGATCTTGCCCGCGCGCGCCGGGGAATTTGGATTCCCGAAGGCCGCCGCGCCGTGCGCCTGCCCGTGACACGTGAGGTTGCAAGTGTTCTTCGCGCGGTTGTATGTGATCGGGGTGGGTCCATTGGGGGCCACGACATTGGCGTCGAAGTTGACCATGCGTTCGCCCGAAACGGCCGGCGAGAAGCCGCCCATGCCGTGCGCCGTGTGGCACGTCGAGCACGAGAATCCCGCGTTGATGTGGCGGGCGTGCTCCGTGAAGCTGGTATTGGCGAGCACCAGTTTCAGGTCGTGACACTTGCCGCAAAGGGCATACGGGCCGACGGCGCTGAGGTCCGGATTCGGGAACGGATTCACGATCATCTGACCCGGACGCGGCGCCTGGCTGGTTTCGTAGCGGCGTTCCAGAATGTGCGTGAACTTGGAACCGTGTGGACCGTTCGGGCCGCCGCCGCCGAACTCGCGATTGTCGTCGCTGTTATGGCAGTCCGTGCAGAGGATGCGTACCCCCATGGCCCGGCCCTGGGTCGCGCCATCCAGATTGAGCATGTAAGGCCGCAAACTGGGCTGCGGCAGCACGCTGCTGCGATCGTGCGTCACCGGATGGCTGGACGAAGAGGTAGCGGCGAATTGCGGAACGATGTTCAGGGGATCGCCCGCCGACACCGTCCACACGGGCAAGTATCCGAAGATGCGGCTGGCCGTCTTGCCGGTGCTGGCGCCGTGACAGCGCAGGCAATTCTCGAACTGATTCGCGGCGGATGGCTTCACCGTGCTGATGCCGTCCGCGGCGCTGATGCCGGCCACGTTGTTCTGCGACGCGCGGATAGCCGGAGCTGGAGTGAACGCGCTCACCCGGGTGGAGGAGTGCGGATTGTGGCAGTCCACGCAAGTGGCATGCCGGTTCTGATTCAGCAACACACTCTCGCCGGCCGTATGCTGGCTGTTGCTCGAGGGAAAGGGATGGCCGGTCTTGGCAAATTCCGCGGCCACATTGGGGATGGCCGGTGAAATATTCGGGCCGCCGCCATGGCACAGCAGGCAGTCCTGTTCATTCGGCGCACGCAGCAATCCCGAGGGGGCCGGCGCGTTATGGACCTGGTGGCAGGATATGCAGGCGTTCTGCCCCACCGTCGGATAGCTTCCAACCGGCGCGGCAGCGGTGCTCTTGACGGTATTCGCCGCAATGGCATGCGCGCTGATATCCCACTGCCAGAGCTGGTTGGCCGAACCGGTGGTCACACGCTTGGGATCGTGACACGCGAGACACAGTTGTCCCCTGGAGGCATCCCGCACCAGGAAATTCTGCGACACCTTATCGATCGATTGCACGTGCGGATTGTGGCAGGTATCGCACTCGATGTTGCCTTTGATCAGCTTGACGGCCGGGTCCGCGGTACGGCCGCCGCCCACCAGCGACTTCACCAGTTCGGGATCGTCCTTCAGCGGCAGCACCAGGCTGTTGGGGTGGGAACTCTGCAAATTCGCGCCGAATATGTCGGCGGGCTTCATCTTGCCGGACATGGAGATCTTGCCGTAAGCCTGCGTTTGTCCTGGCGCCACCGTGCCGTCGTGGCAGCTCAAACAGAGCAGGCTGTCGCTGCCCTGGGCCAATTGCGTTTCGCCGGTCTCCTTGTAAGTGGAGCTGGTGTAAGTCGCGTAAGTTTGCTTCGATAGTTTCTGATTCCACAGCGGCGTGGATCCCCCTACGCCGTTGTGCGGGGCGTGGCAATACATGCACGAACCGGGCAATCCGCCGGTGACGGGCGATCCGCTGCCCCCCGACAGGTCGTGAATGCCGATGACGTCGCGTGTCTGGGCGCAGAGCAGCGCCGCGGAGAATACGGCCGCCGGCCAGAGCCTCACTGCGCGCCTCCGGCCGGGTTGGCAGCCCCGAAGTACTGAAACACCTGAATGCGCCGGTTGGAGGAATCGACCACCAGAATGCGGCCGGAGCCGTCGATCGAGAGTCCAGCGGGCAGTTCGAAGTCGCCGATGCCCGCGGCTTTGCCGAAATAGTAGAGCAGGTTGCCTTCTTTATCGAATACCTGGACCAGGTGATGCAGCGCGTCGCCCAAATAGAAGTGGCCCTCGGCATCGATGCCCAATCCCTTGGGGCGGAAGATATCGCCGAGGCCGTCTCCCGCGCGGCCGAAGGCGTAGCGGAGAGCGCCCGCCTGATCGAAAACCTGGATGCGGAAATTCATGGCGTCCACCACGGCCAGGTCCGAACCTTGCAGGCGCAATTCGGTGGGTAAGTTGAATTCGCCGGGTTGATGGCCGAATTTGCCGATGGTCCGCAGCACGGCGCCTTGCATGTCGAGAACGAAGATCTGGTTTCGCCAGGTGTCGCTGACGTAGATGCGCTGCAGTTCGGAATCAATGGCGATACCGGTGGGCCGTTTGAAGATGCCTTCGCCGCCCTTCAATCCGCCGATGACGCGCTGGAATTTCCCGTCGCTGCCGAAGACGAAGATCTTTCCGGCATCCGAGTCGGTGACGTAGATATTGTCGCGGCTGTCCACGGCGACGCCCTGCGGAGCGAGCAGCGCGCGATCGCCCCCGGCATGCGACAGGAATTTGTATTTCTGCTGCGCGAAGTCGAAGACATGCACGCCGTAGGCGCCGGGATCCGTCACGATGATGCGCCCGCGGGAGTCCTGCGCCACGCCGTAAGGGCGCACCAGGCCGCGGTAATCCGGTTCCCCAAGCGCGGCGTCTTTGAGCTTGGTCCAGAAGCCGCGCCTGGTCCTCACCTCGCGCGCGGAGCTGAAGCTGCGCTCGAAGCGCAGGCGGCGCCCGCCATCCATCAGCAGTTCCGGCGCATCCGTCGGCGCGGAAGTCTTCGGGATGGAGCGTGCCGCCGCCAGGGTGGGCAGTAGCAGCCACAGAGCCGCGGCGGATTTTAGAAGAAGCTGAACCATCGCGTTAAACCAAAATAGAAAGAACCCAGCATACTCGGCGGCGCGCCCGACGCGCTGAAGCTTTGGAGCAGCCTGGCATAGCCGGCCTGAAAGTAAGTCTTCCTGACCCGGTAAAGAACCGTCGCCGTCAGTTGCGAGGTGTTGTTGTGGGACGTTGTGGAGTCGTTGTCCGTGTCACTTACGGCTTGCGAGTAAGAAGCGGAAAGCGTGAGGCCGCGCATGGGTGACGCGCCCACTCCGAATGAATAAGCCCGCCCCCCGTAGAGGACCACCGCGGCGGAAGTCAGAATGGGCAGGGGAACGGGCGTCGCCACCAGGCCCGCACCGGTTAGAATGGCGTTGCCGCTCGATCGCGAATAGGCCATCGTGCCGCTGATCCAGTTTACGAGTACCGAAGTGGAATAAGCCTGGCTGAAGCTCGTGGAACCCGACTCGCCGACCAAACCCGATTTGGACCCGCTAGCTACAGTTGTCCATGTCATTCTCCTGCTAAAGCGCCGGCTGGCGCTGCCCGAATAGCCGAAGGTGTTTGTCAGATACGAAGCCAGCAGGGTCTCTTGATCCGCCGCGTAGTTCACCAGGCCGGACACAGACCAGCGGCGGATCTCGCGGGTATAATTCACAGAGCCAATCAACCCCACGTGCGTGGCATTGTCCGTGCTGATCTGGCTGCGCACGGCGCCCGCGGTCGCATTCAGCATGCCTCCCATCAGAACATTCGTATACGTTGCCGTTCCGGTCAGGGACGTGGAATCCAAGCCCGATCCCGCGTAGCTTTGCCCCTGGTATTGCTCGGTCCCGTTGAAGCTCATGTGCCACGCCGGCACCAGGTACGAGGCGAATCCGGTGAGGTCCAAAGCATGTGACGATTCTGTGGGGAGAGTGCCTTGCGCCACGATTCCGCCGGCAGTGGCAATCGATTGATAAAGTGCGCCGGTCAGATTATCCAGATACTGCGCATTCGCCCCAAAGGTGAAGTGTTCCACCGGGTTGAATATCAGACCGGTATACGCGGTGTCCAGGTTTCCGTTATACTTGCCTTCGCTGCTGGCGTAATCCAGGTCGGACCGGGTAGCGCCCGCCGAGAACGTTCCATGCCATGGCAGCGCATGTCCCAA
>JBEKIM010000070.1:0-20672 GCA_050011755.1 Bryobacteraceae bacterium
TTCTGCATCTCGTCTGCATTGCGGGAGATCGCCACTTCATCGGCCCCCAGCCGCAGCGCGTCTTCCTTCTTCCCGGGTGAGGTCGTGAAAACAACGACGTGAGCTCCCAGCGCATGTGCGAACTTCACGCCCATGTGGCCCAGCCCGCCGAGCCCCACCACGCCTGCCTTTTTGCCTTTGCCGACGCCCCAGTGGCGCATGGGTGAGTAGGTTGTGATTCCGGCGCAGAGCAGCGGCGCGGCTCCGGCCGGATTCAGATTGGATGGGACCTGCAGAACGAAGCGTTCATCGACCACGATGCTGTCGGAATAGCCGCCATACGTGACGCCACCCAGGTGCTTGTCCGGCGCATTGTAGGTGAGGGTCGCGTTCGGGCAGAACTGTTGGAGGCCGGCCTGGCACTCCGGGCAGGTGCCATCGGAATCGACCAGGCAGCCCACCGATGCCAGGTCACCCGGCTTGAACTTTGCGACCGCCGAGCCGGTCTTGCTCACGCGGCCCACGATCTCATGACCCGGAACGCACGGGTAAACCGTCGGCATTACGCTCTTCCACTCGTCCCTCACCTGGTGCAGGTCCGAGTGGCAGATACCGCAGAATAAGATCTCGATCTGTACGTCGTGTTCGTTCGCATCGCGACGCGCGACCGTCGTGGAGGCCAGCCCCGATGTCGCGCTGCGCGCGGAGTAAGCCTTTGCGTTGTACATGGATGAATGCTCCTATGATTGTTGTCAGGCCGTCGATCCGGCCTGGTATTGTTCGTCGCCGACCTGTTCCATCCAGTCGACCACTTTACCGTTGAGTTTTTCCTGAATCGCGATATGCGTCATGGCCGTGGTGGGCGCGGCCCCGTGCCAGTGCCGCTCGCCCGGCGCGAACCAGACCACGTCGCCCGGCCGGATCTCCTCGATCGGTCCACCCTCGCGCTGTGCCCGGCCGCAGCCGGCGGTCACGATCAGAGTCTGCCCGAGCGGATGTGTATGCCATGCCGTCCGCGCGCCCGGCTCGAAGGTGACGCTGGCGCCCTGTACCATGGCCGGCTCGGGCGCCTGAAAAAGCGGATCGATCCGCACGGTGCCGGTGAACCACTCCGGCGGTCCCTTCGCGGAAGGTTGTGAACCCGCTCTTTTGATGTCCATTTCCTGAACTCCTTTCCTTCGCCGGCCGATGTCTCAACGGCCGGTCATCTGTTCCAGCTTTTCGGGATAGCGCGCGCCTTCGACCGTGATCTTCGCTGCCGCGTCCTCGATGTCGCGCAAATCGTCCGGCGAGAGTTCGACGGCCACGGCCCCGATATTCTCCTCCAACCGGGCCAGCTTCGTCGTGCCTGGGATCGGCACCATCCACGGCTTTTGCGCCAGTAGCCAGGCGAGTGCGATCTGCGCGGGTGTCGCTTTCTTCCGTCCCGCGATGCTGTCGAGCAGATGAATCAGGGCCTGGTTCGCCTTCAGGGCTTCCGGCGTGAAGCGCGGCAGGGTGCTGCGGAAGTCGGAGCTGTCGAGCTTGGTGTTCTCGTCCATTTTTCCTGTGAGGAAGCCCTTGCCCAATGGGCTGTAAGGCACCATGCCGATGCCGAGTTCCTCCAGCGTCGGGATGACTTCCTTCTCCGGAGTCCTGGTCCACAGCGAGTATTCGCTCTGCAGAGCCGTCACCGGCTGCACGGCGTGGGCGCGCCGGATCGTTCGCACGCCGGCTTCGGATAGCCCGAAGTGCTTCACTTTGCCCGCCTGAATCAGGTCCTTCACCGTTCCCGCCACGTCTTCGATGGGCACGTCCGGGTCAACCCGGTGCTGATAGAGCAAGTCGATGACATCTGTCTTGAGCCGTTTGAGCGAGCCCTCGACCGCTTGCTTGATGTGCTCCGGCTTGCTGTTCAATCCGCTCGCACCGGGCCTGTCGCCGGCCTGGACCTGGAAGCCGAATTTGGTGGCGATCGCCAATTGGTCGCGAACGGGAGCCAGAGCTTCTCCCAGCAGTTCCTCGTTTAAGAACGGCCCGTAGACCTCTGCCGTGTCGAAGAAGGTGATACCGCGTTCGACGGCCGCCCTCAGAAGAGTGGTCATCTCCCGCTTGTCTTTGGGCGGACCGTACGAAAAGCTCATTCCCATGCAACCAAGCCCGAGAGCCGAGACTTCCAGGCCGCTATTTCCCAATTTGCGTTTCTGCATTGTTTCTCCTTCCGAGTCTTTTCTATAATCTCCAGGTTAGAATCCAGCACTCGGGAAGGGGTAGCCCGATCCTTCCGATTTCTTGCCTATTTCTCTTGCGCTGTTGATTTACGCACGGAGGCGGTAGTTATCATAAGGTGCAGGAAAGCGAAACCGCCATGATGAAAACCGCACCCGAGTTACGGAGCGAACTGGCCCGCCAGATTGCCTTGTTCGTTGGCACCGCGGAGCGCCGGGCACCCGACATTCCCGGGTTGTCGCTCCACCGCCGTACCGCCCCGACAGCCCCGTGCCCCATGACCTACGAACCGAGTGTAACCGTGATGGCCCAAGGGCGGAAGCGCGTGGAACTCGGGCGTAGCGTTTTCATTTACGACGCCTCGCGATTCCTGCTCACTTCGCTCGACCTGCCGGTGGTCAGCCGCGTGATCGAGGCAAGCGAGCAGACGCCCTGCCTGGCAATGTCGCTCAAACTCGAAATGCCCATGGTCCGGGAAGTTCTCGGCCGGGAGGAGATCCAGGTGGCTGAACCGCCATCGGGCAGTCCCGGCATGGCCACCGGCGAGACCACGGTGGAATTCCTGGGCGCCTGCTGCCGGCTCGTGGGCCTGCTCGACACGCCGCGGGACATTCCCTTTCTCAGCGGCCTGATTCAACGCGAGATCGTCTACCGGGTCCTGCAAAGCGCGGAGGGCGCGCGCCTGCGCGCGATTGCCACGCTCGGAGAGCGGAGCCACCGCACGGCGAAAGCGATCGCCTGGATCACGGCGAATTATGCGAAGCCGCTGCGCGTGGAAGATCTCGCCGGAATCGCAGGCATGGGCGTCTCCACGCTTCATCATCATTTCCGGCTGCTGACCGCCATGAGTCCGCTTCAGTATCAGAAGCAACTTCGATTGCAAGCCGCGCGCGGACGCATGCTCTTGGAGGGTCTGGACGCCGCTAGCGCGGCCTTCGAGGTCGGATATGAGAGCGCCAGCCAGTTCAATCGCGAATACAGCCGCTTTTTCGGCCAACCCCCGATGCGCGAAGTCCGCACCCTGCGTTCGCCCAGCGCCCCGCCGTTGGAATCGGTCGGCACCCAATAGGCCTTCTGGGCGGCTGTGTGACGCATCACACCAGCGCGCGCCGCCGCACATCGAGAGGCGTCGGACGGCCCCATACGTGCATGCGCGATCGGCATGCCTGAATCGCAACAGATAGCCGCCGAACGCCACGATCCCGCCGCACATGCCCACCGTGCCGGCGCCGAGCATCACGGAAAAGAAGTTCACCTGACCGGGCATGAAAGTTCCCGGCAGGCCCAGGAGCACGCCACGCAGGCTTTCCTGCATACACAGCAAGAGCACCAGGAGCCCAAAACTGGTGACAGCGGCCACGCTGCCGCCCACGCCGCCGGCGAAGACGACATCGCCGCGCGCGCTTACGCCTACTGGGAAGCCCGGGGCTGCCCGCAAGGATCACCGGAAGAAGATTGGTTTCGCGCCGTCGAAGAACTGCGGTCCCAGCGTTGACCCAGCCGCGCGGGCCCATGACCCAGACCCCTCCGGCGGCCAAGACGTCCAGGCTCGCGTTTGTATTGCGCGGCCGCTTCGGCAGGTTTTTCGCGAACCTCGGCCCCGGATTGATTACCGGCGCGGCGGACGACGACCCCTCCGGCATTTCAACTTATTCGGTCACCGGTGCCGGGTTCGGCTACGCGCCTTTATGGACGGCGGTCGTCTCCTTCCCGCTGATGGCGGCCGTCCAGATCATGTGCGCCCGCCTCGGCATGGTCACCGGACTGGGACTCGCCGGTGTGATCCGCAGGCATTATCCACGCTGGATCCTATGGGGCGCCTGCTTGCTCCTGGTAGTAGCTAACGTCGTGAACATCGCCGCGGACCTCGGCGGCATGGGCGAGGTCACTGCGCTGCTCACCGGTGTCAGGCCATACTATTGGACTCCGCTATACGCAGGCACCTTGGTAGCTCTCCTGTACTGGACCAGTTACCGCCTCATCGCGCGCATCTTTAAATGGCTCACCCTGGCCTTATTTGCCTACATCGCCGCTGCATTTCTGGCGCACCCGGACTGGCGCGCAGTGCTGCATGCGACATTCGTTCCAACTGTCGAATGGACCGGCGCTTACTGGGCCACGCTCGTCGGCATCCTGGGGACCACCATCTCGCCGTATCTGTTCTTCTGGCAGGCCGCGCAAGAGGTGGAGGAAGAGATCGCCGATGGAAAGGAGACGGTAGCGGAACGCGAAGGCGCCTCCAACCGCGAATTGCGGCGCTCGCGGAACGACGTGCTCACAGGCATGTTCTTCTCGAACCTGGTGATGTACTTCATCATCCTGACCGCCGCCGCCACGCTGCATGCCCACGGCAAGACCACCATCTCTACCGCGCGCGAGGCCGCCGAGGCGTTGCGCCCACTGGCGGGAGCCGGGGCCTACTGGCTCTTCAGCCTCGGTCTGATCGGAGCCGGCATGCTGGGAGTCCCGGTATTAGCCGGATCTTGCGCCTACGCGGTGGCGGAAGCCGCCGGCTGGGTGGGTTCGCTTGAGTTGCACCCGCCGCTGGCGCAGGGTTTCTATGCGGTGATCGCGGTGGCCATGGCGATCGGCCTGGCCTTGGATTACGCGGGACTGAACGCCGTCAAGATGCTCTTCTGGTCGGCGGTGCTCAACGGCGCGCTGGCGCCGCCCCTGCTGGTCCTGGTAGTGCTGCACACCAGCCGCGCCGACGTCATGGGCGAGCGCCGGAACGGACCGCTGCTCCGCTCACTTGGGTGGATATGTGCCGGGGTCATGCTGGCCGCGACCATCATTATGTTCGCCACCGTATAATCGGGGCCGAAATCAGTCTGATACAATCGTCAAAGCGATATGCGAAGGATCTGGCTGCTGGCGCTCGCGGGCGCGCTGGCGGTAACGCTCTCGTCCTGGGGTAAGAAGAAAAAAGAGGAAGAGACGCAGGTCTTGCAGCTTCCCAAAGAGCCGCCCAGCGCGCTAACCGTCGAAACCCGCCGCCTGGTATTCTACGTCACCCCGCTTTCCGCTAAGGGTCTCCTTTCCCAACAGACACGCGACGCGTTGAAGTGGCTGGTGCGCTCCACGAACGGAGCCGCGGTGGTGAAGCTGCGCGCATTTGTGGCCGGCAGCGGAGACCTCCGTCGCGTGCGCGAGCTGGTGAGTGAAGTATTCACCGAACACCGCCTGGCTCTGCCGGTGCTGAGCGTAGTGCAGGTAGGCGCCCTGCCCCTGGAGGCTGCCCAGGTGGTGATCGAAGCTACCGCCGTGGCCCGGAAGGAAGTGAACGGCTACGGGCTGGTCTACGTGTCGGGGCAAGGTGCATCCTCCGCCGCGCCGCTCGATCCCGTACTGCCGCTGGCGCAACAATCGCTGACCCATCTCGCCACGGCCGTGAAGGCGGCCGGTTCCGAGCCGGGCGATGTGCAGCGGGTCACCTGCTTTCTAAGCTCTCTCGATCGGTATGCGGACGTCCGCCGCCTGGTGGAATCGAACTATGCCGGAGCGGCGTTGAATTTCGTGCAACTACAGCGGGCTCCGGCGCGCGCCGTGGCGGAATGCGAAGCGGTGGCCAGGCTGCGCTGGAATACCGGCGCCGCCGTGCACATGCTGAATCCCGAAGGCCTGGCGCAATCGCCGCAGCTTTCCCAAATCGCCCTCATCGGCGCGCCGAAGATCATTCTGACCGGTAGCCAGGAAGCCTTCGGATTCCAGGATGCGGATGCCCGCCTGGCTTTTGAGCGGCTCCAGAAATCTCTTTCGCAGGAGGGCGGCTCGCTGCGGGAAGCCGCGTTCACCAGCCTGTATCCTCTGTCGTCGGGTATTTCGGAGCAGGTGCGCAAGATTCGCAGCGAGTTCTACGACCGGGCGCGTCCCCCGGCCGGCACCATGCTGCCGTTTCAAGGCCTGCCTTCGATGGATGCCGGATTCGCAGTGGACGTCGTGGCGGTTAAAGAATAGATACCCGATGCCTAAGACTACGGTTGCGTTTGGCGAGATCATGCTGCGGCTTGCGCCGCCCGGATTTGAACGGTTCCTCCAGTCGCCGCGGTTCGTCGCGACTTTTGGCGGCGGCGAGGCTAATGTCGCGGTGGCGGTGTCCACCTTCGGCCTGCCGGCCAGATATGTGACCCTGCTGCCGCCCAATCATCCCATCGCCGATGCGGTCGTCGGGGAACTGCGGCGCTTCGGTGTGGACACCTCCGGCATCGTGCGCGCGCCCGGCCGGATGCCGGTCTACTATGTCGAGACCGGCGCCAATCAACGCCCTTCGAAGGTGGTCTACGACCGCGGCTACAGCTCCGTCGCGCTCGCCAAACCGGGCGATGTCGACTGGAACGCCGCGTTCGTGGACGCGGCCTGGTTTCACGTCACCGGGATCACGCCGGCCATCAGCGCCAGCGCGGCGGACCTGGCGCTCGAAGCGGTACAAGCGGCGCGCGCCAAAGGGCTCACCGTATCCTGCGACCTCAACTACCGTAAGAACCTGTGGAAGTGGGGCAAGCCCGCCGGCGAAGTGATGCGCGAGTTGATGCGCTTCGTGGACGTGGCCATCGCCAACGAGGAAGATTGCCAGATGGCGCTGGGCATTGTCGCGGAAGCGGATGTCAATGCGGGCACGCTGAACCCCACGCATTATGCCGCGCTCACGGCCCAGGTGCTCGCCGAATTCCCCAACCTGAAGACCATCGCGGTCACTTTGCGGGAATCGCGCAGCGCTTCGCACAACGGCTGGTCGGCCTGCCTCAACGACAGGCAGACCTTCCGCGTGAGCCGCCATTATGAGATCACCCACATCGTAGACCGCGTCGGCGGCGGAGACGCGTTTGCGGGCGGCCTGATCTATGGGTTGCAGGCCTTGGAGGGCACTCAGGAGGCTCTCGAATTCGCCGTCGCCGCGAGTTGCCTGAAGCACTCCATCCCCGGCGATTTCAACCGGTTCAGCGTGGAAGAAGTGAAGCAGTTGCTCAAAGGCGGCGGGTCCGGCCGCGTGCAGCGCTGACCCGCTTTTGGAGGGCGGGCAATTCTGCCCGCAGCCGCCTGTTAGGCGGCCGAAGTGGGACTTAAAAGTCCCGCCGGCACGCTGAAGCGTGCGCCACGGGCGGTGGCCCATCATCAGCATTAGTGGTCCAAGCAGTGGGGCGGGCAATTCTGCCCGCAGCCGCCTATTAGGCGGCCGAAGTGGGACCCGCGATCCGTGCCGCTGCTGCGCGACAATAGGTCCAGTGATGACCCAGATCGAGGTTCCCGAGGACCTGTCCGGCCTCGATGAAGCCATTGCGCAGGTCCCCAATAATCCCGCCGTCTTCCTGCTTTGGCCGCGGGAAGGCGATCCCTACCTGGCCAAGACCGCGCTGCTGCGCCGCCGTCTTCTCCGCCTGCTGAAAGAACGCGAAAAACCGTCGCGCCTGCTGAATCTCCGCCACGCGGTACGGCGTATCGAGTACACCCTCACCGGGTCGGCTTTCGAATCCGCCATCCTGATGTACGAACTGGCGCGGCGGTATTTTCCCAAGACCTACCTCGATCTCTTGAAGCTACGCATGCCCACTTATGTGAAGCTGGTGCTCACCAATGAGTTTCCGCGCAGCCAGCTCACCACCCATCTCGGCCGCGCGCCCGCGCTCTATTGCGGTCCCTTCCGCAGCCGCGTATCCGCCGAGAAGTTCGAATCGCAGTTTCTGGACCTGTTTCAGATGCGCCGCTGCCAGGAGGACCTGGTAACTTCGCCCGAGCACCCCGGCTGCATCTATGGCGAGATGGGTATGTGCCTGCGCCCGTGCCAGCAGGTCGTGGGGCGCGACGAATATCTGCATGAGGTGCGGCGCGTGGAAGAGTTTCTCAAAACCGGCGGCCACTCGCTGCTCGACACCATCGAAAGAGCGCGCGACCGTTACAGCTCCGAGATGATGTTCGAAGAAGCCGCCCGCCAGCACAAGCGGTTTGAGAAGGTGCAGGAAGTCCTGAAGCTGCGCGACGATCTGGCGCGCGAAATCGGCGGCTTCGACGGCGTTGCCATTACTCCTTCCGCCGTGCCCGACGCCGTGGAACTGTGGATCGTGCGCGAAGGGTACTGGCAAACGCCGCGGCGGCTCAGCTTCGAGATCCAGGAAGGCAAGCCCGTCTCGCTCGATAGCAAGCTAAGGGACGTCTTCGCCGCGCTGCCCGCGCGCCAACTCGCCATGCGCGAGCGCCAGGAGTACCTGGCCTTACTGGCGCGCTGGTATTATTCGAGCTGGCGGGACGGCGAATGGCTTCCAATCGAGGACTTCGAAACCCTCCCTTACCGGAAACTGGTGCACGCCATTTCGCGCGTCGCGCAGCCTTCCCGGCCGTCGTAAATATCCACAGTGCCCTTCCGTTGGGGTGGGATTTGACATATCATATAGCCATGAAATCCCTAATCGCATCCGTAAATCTTCTTTTGAGCCTGCTGCTGATAGGGCTCGCCTCTGGTACCGCAAGAGCGCAGCCGGCGCCCGCCTCCGTGAAAATGGTGCCCGTACGCCCGACCCAGTCCCTGCTGGGCAAGGATGTGTATCGGGAATACTGCGCGGTCTGCCATGGCATAGCCGGAAAAGGCGATGGCCCGGCCGCCGGCGCGTTCAAAGTGCAGCCCTCGGATTTGACGCAGATTGCCAGGAAAAACGGCGGCAAATATCCCGAACTGAGAGTGCAGCACATCATCAAGGGCGATGCCGACCAGCCCATCGCGCATGGCACCCGGGAAATGCCGGTCTGGGGTTATCTGTTCCAGCACATGACCGCGAACCAGGACCCCGCCCTCCGCGTGTACAATTTGGTGAAGTACATCGAGGGAATGCAGGCCAAGTGACCGTGGCGCACGCTTCAGCGTGCCGGCGGGACTTTCAAGTCCCGCTGCCGGAGTTGGGACATTTCTCGTGATGACCGGTCACTTGCCCCGTGGCGCACCGTTTTCATCACATTTGGTGGCCCGCAGGGCCATCCTGACACGCTTCAGCGTGCCGGCGGGACTTTCAAGTCCCGCTTTAACTACCAGACCCGGCACGGATCCGGTGAAATCATCGGATCGCCCACCTTGCAGGAGAACGCCTCCTGAAACTCCGGCATGTTCCGCACTACGCCGTTGGCCCGGAACTCGCCCGGTGAATGCGGGTTGGTAGCCACCTGCATCCGCACGGCCTGCTCCGTGTCGTTCTCGCACCAGACCTGTCCAAAGCCCAGAAAGAACTGTTGCTGCGGCGTGAAACCGTCCTGCTTGCCGGCCATGTGATTCGCCAGGCTGTCCATCAGCGCCATATATGCCAGATGGACGCCGCCGTTATCCGCGGCATTTTCGCCCAGCGTCAGCTTGCCATTCACGTTCGCGCCCGGCGCCGGACTGAATCCGTCGTATTCCTTCGCAATACAATCGGCGCGCGATTCGAATGCCTTGGCATCGTCCGCCGTCCACCAGTCGCGCAGGTTGCCCGCGCCGTCGTACTTGCGTCCCTGGTCGTCGAATCCGTGTGTCAGTTCGTGGCCGATCACCGCGCCAATGCCGCCATAATTCACCGCATCGCTCGCCTTCGGGTTGTAGAAAGGCGGCTGCAGAATGCCCGCGGGAAAGTTGATGTTATTCATGTTCGGCGAATAGTACGCGTTTACCGTCGGCGGCGTCATCCCCCATTCCGACTTGTCCACCGGCTTGCCGATCTTGGCGAAGTTGCGATGCAGTTCGAACGCGTAGGCCCGCAGCACATTGCCAAAATAATCGTCGGGCCTCACTTTGATGCTGCTGTAGTCCCGCCATTTTTCCGGATAGCCAATCTTGTTGGCGACCTCTTGCAGTTTGGACAATGCCTGGTCCTTGGTGGCCGGCGTCATCCAGGCGGCATGCTCGATGTCCTTCCGCATCTCCCCCTCGATCTCGCCCACCAGTTGCAGGGCTTTCTCCTTGCTGGCGCCGTTGAACGCGACCTTCACGAACTCCTGGCCCAATTCCTCGCCCAGTCCGCGATCCGTCGCGCGTACACACCGCTTCCAGCGCGGCGGCATCTCCTGGGCGCCGCGCAGGATGTGCTCATTGAAGCGGAAGTCCTCGTCGTCGAAAGCGCGCGGTAGCATGTCCGCGTGGGCCGTCAGCACCTGCCATTTCAAATAGGTCTTCAAATCCGCCATGCTGTTGTCGGCGATAATCGCATCGAGCCCTTTCACAAAATCGGGCCACTCCACGTCCAGCGATTCCACCGGTGGAATGCCGATCGTGGAGACGTACTGCTTCCATTCGAAATCCGGCGTCAACAGCGCCAGCGCGTCTACACTCATCTTGTGATAAGTTTTGTCGGGATCCCGCCGCGCCACGCGATCCAGGGAAGCTTCGGCCAGCGCCGTTTCTATCTTCATCACGGCGTGGGTTTCCGCCGCGGGATCGGCGCCGCTGGCGCCTTCCGCCTTCGCCAGCAGCGTGAACATGGCCTGGATGTGCTCTTCGTACTGCTTGCGCAGTTCCACCGAGCGCGCGTCCGTCTTCAGATAATAGTCGCGATCCGGCAGGCCCAGCCCGCCTTGGCTCACGTGCGCGATCTCCTGGTCCGATTTCTTGTCGTCGGGGCTCACCCGGAAGCTGAACAGCGCGCGCACCGCGCTCTGATGCAGGCGGACAATCTCGCCCGCCAGTTCGGGCCGCGACGTGAGCGCGTCGATCTGCTTCAGCAGCGCCTCGATCGGTTGAACGCCCTTGTGCTCGATGGCCGGCTCGTCCATGCAAGCTGCGTAGAATTCACCGATTTGCGAGCTCCCGGCCTTCTCCAGGATGCCGCGCTCGATCGCCAGATTGCGTTCCGCCAATTCGTTAAAGCGTGCCCAGCGCGATTGGTCCGGCGGAATCGGATTGTTCTTCCGCCACCCGCCGCAGGCGTATTGGTAGAAATTCTGGCATGGATTGACTGCGGGATCCATAGCCTTCAGATCGACGCCGGATGCGGAGGGTCCATCGGCGGCCGGTAAACAGGCGGCCGCGAAGGCCGCGGCCAGCAGGCAACGAAACGTGTACATGCTCCGATTGTATGCCAAGGCAAGCCGCGACTGGCCGGCCGGCGCCGGCACTTCGCGCGGAGCCGCTCCACGCCATGTGCTAACGTAAGGACGGCATCTAAAGTTCGTACCCCTTTCCAGAACCGTCAGCCAGGCAAAATCGGCCGGGCCCCGCTCCGGTAAAGTCGCGACACGGCTTTTCGATGGTCGCGTGGGCTGCAAGTGCCCCCACGATGTACCAACAGGAGCGACAATGACTAAGCAGACCTCGCAGGGGGAGGAGTGCGGCCCTAGAACCAATCGGGTACTCGCCTCTCTGGATCTGCCTGATTATGACGCATTGATGCTCGCGGCCGAGATCGTTCCCTTGAGATTCCGCAAGCAGTTGTATGCTCAGGACCAGCGCATCGATGCCGTTTATTTCCCTTTGTCTTGCATGGTCTCGCTGCTGGTCACGACCAATAGCTCGCCTGCCATGGAGATGGCCACCATCGGCAATGAGGGAGTTGCCGGCGCTTCAGAAGTGCTTCAAATGCAGCCGGCCATGGGCCTGAACCTGATTCAAATACCCGGCGCGGCCGTGCGCGTCAAGGCGGATGACTTCCGCACAATCATCGCCGGCCGGCCTGGCATGCAGAAAGTGATCAATCGGCATCTCTATGCCCTCATGCGGCAGATTCTGTACGGAGCGGCCTGCAACCGGTTGCACTGCATGGAAGAACGCTGCGCCCGCTGGCTCTTGATGACCCATGATCGCGCCAACGGAGACACCTTTCCACTTACCCAGGAGTTTCTCTCGCACATGCTCGGCGTGCGCAGGGCCACCGTGAATGTCGCCACCGGCATGTTGAAGAAGGCGGGATTCATCCGCTACGTGCGCGGGAAAATGACGGTCACCGATCGTGCCGGCCTGGAATCGGCCGCCTGCGACTGTTATCCGGCCATCATCGCGGTGTACGATTCCTTGTTCCCCCGCGCTCCGCTCCAGACGCCCTGACCACCCGTCCTATGTCCGCTAGCGTTCGGTTAAAATGAGCGGCTCCGTTCTATAATTTTGCTTTTTAGGCGCTCGCAGTATTGACGCAGGTCGAGAGCCCGCCGAATAATAAAATAAAGCAACATCTTGGAGGGGCAGATGTTCTTTGGTTCGCCCCGCCACGTCACTCGGCGCTCCGGCAGAACCGAAGATTGTACGGCACCCATATGAAAGCGAGCCTCATGATCCGGCAAGAAGCCGAGCGTTTCTCCCTGCTCATTGCCCTTCTGCTGGTCATGCTCACAGCCGTTTTTACGTATCGCACCTGGGCAACCTTCGAACGCGTCCGGGAAGACGCCCTCATCACGCGGCGTTTCGTGGATGGGACCATCGCGCTTCAGGCCTCCTTGGCGGATGCGGAAACGGGGCAGCGTGGATTTCTTCTGACCGGAGACGATCGTTATCTGGACCCTTACCGGCAGGCCGTCGCGGCCATTCCCGCCAACCTCGATCAGCTCGCCCGCATCGATTCCAGCCGCCGCCGGCCACTCCAAACTCCACGCCTCGACAGATTGAAACCGCTGGTGCGTGACAAAATGCATGAACTGGCGCTATCGATCGATATGCGCCGCACCCAAGGGCTCGCTGCGGCTCTCGCCATCGTCCGCAGCGATCGCGGCAAGGCCGACATGGATCGGATTCGCGCCATCTGTGCTGAGATCCAAACCGCCAGCGACAATCTGTTGACACAGCAGCGGGAGGAAGTCCGCGCCACCGCCTATCAGGCGGCCCTTGTCGGCACGGTTGGCAGCGCCGCCGTCTTCATGCTGCTGGTCCTCGCCACCATCACGATTCGCACGGGAACGCGCCACCGTCAACACCTGATCGAAGATCTTCAGCGCAGCGAAGAGACCGCCAAAGAAGCCCGCGATCTGCTGCAAACGACGATCTCCAGCATCGGCGACGGTGTGATTACCGCCGGTCAGGAAGGAAAAGTGATCTTTTTGAACCCGATCGCCCAATCCTTGACCGGTTGGAGCCAGGCAGACGCTGGGGGCCGCCCCCTGGAAGAGGTTTTCAATATCGGGGACGAAGATACCCGGCCGGTTGCCGGCACGACCAGTCGCGCCCTGCTAATCGCTAGGGACGGCCGTCACATTCCAATCGAAAAAAGCGCCGCTCCTATCCCTGGGGCCCAAGGCGACGTCACAGGTGTGGTGCTGGTCTTTCGCGATATTACCCAAAGGCGGGAAGCCGAACTTATAGAAAAGAAGGCGGCCGCGGCGCTCGCCCGGCATTCCGAATTGCTGGCACGAACCAACACCGAGCTGCAGCACTTTGCGTACGCCGCCTCTCACGATCTTCGGGAACCCTTGCGCACCATCACTGCCTATACAAGACTGGTACAACTCCGCGGGGCCTCCCAGCTTGACAAGAAGAGCGCCGAGTGTTTGCAATTCATCGTGGAGGCAGCCGACCGGATGGGTCTGCTCATTGACAACCTGCTCGACTACTCTAAAGCCGGCGAAGTTACCGATAGACCGATTCACTCCATTCCCATGGAAGAAGTTCTGGTGAGCGTTATTGGAAACCTAAACGGGTCGATAGAAGATAGCCAGGCCGTGGTCACGCACGATCCGCTTCCCGTGATTATGGGTGACAAAACCCATCTCGAACAGTTACTCCAGAACCTGATTGCCAATGCCCTCAAATATCGCCGCGAGGATACTCCCCGGGTGCATGTTGCGGCGCGGGAATCGGGGGCCGACTGGCTGTTTTCGGTGGCCGACAACGGTCAGGGCATCGACCCCCAGTATCAGGTGCAAATCTTTCAGCTTTTCAAGCGGCTCCACGGCCAACAGTACCCTGGCGCCGGGATCGGCCTGGCCACCTGCAAGCGGCTCGTGGAGCGTTATGGCGGCCGCATCTGGGTCGAGTCTGAAGCCGGCCATGGGGCGACCTTCTTCTTCACCTTGCCCGCCACCTCGGAGATTATTTCATGACTTCCTTCACTTTGTGCTGTAGGGCGGCCAATCTTGGCCGCAGCCGCCTTTTACGCGGCCAGAGCCGGCTGAAAGCCGGCTGCGGGCAGAATTGCCGCCCTCCAAGCCGTGGCGCACGCTTCAGCGTGCCGGCGGGACTTTTAAGTCCCGCCACCGCCGGCTTTTGATCAGGCTGCCCGCTTCCGGCCGCCTGTCCTCTTTGTCCCCCGCGCATGTCCGGACTTCAGACTGCGTTTAAGCGCTTCCATTAAGTCGACCACCGGCGCCTTGGCCGGCTGTTTGACCGCCGTCACCTTCTGCCCTTCCCTCTTTTGCTCGATCAGCCGCTCCACATTGGCGCGGTACGCATCCGTGAATTCCTGCAGCTTGAAGGGCGCCGTGAGCTGGTTCACGAGGCTCTTAGCCAGGTCCAGTTCCTTGGCGCTGTACTTGGCTTTGGGAATTTCGCCGCGGTTGGCGCGATGCAATTCATCCGCATAGTAAAGGGTATGCAGCACCAGGCCGCCGCCGGACGGCCTGATCAGCACCACGTGTTCCCGGTTATGCATGGCAACCTTGGCGATGGCGTCCTGCTTGCTTTCCGCGAGAGCCGCCATGAACAAAACGTAGGGCTTGGCGGTCTTGTCTTCCGGAGCCACGTAGTAAGAGCTCTCGAACAGGATCGGATCGACCTCGTCCTTGCCCACGAATTGCAGAATCTCCATCGTCGTCGCCGTCCCGGGCGCGATCTTCTTCAATTCTTCGTCGTCTACCACGACATATTCGCCCTTCCTCACTTCGTAGCCCTTCTCGATCTCGCCGCGGTCGATGGGCTTATCCTCCTCGATGCAATACCAGACTTCCTTCACGCGGGACTGGTCCTTCTTATGCAGCATGTGAAAATGCACCGCTTCCGCACGCGCGGCGGCAAAGAGCCGCACCGGAAACGTAACGAGTCCAAAACTGATGAATCCCTTCCAGACTGTGGCCGCCATCGTAAACCTTCCTCCCGGCCTTTCGGCCATCGGTGTCTCCTAAAGCACGTCATCTTCTAACGTGCTCCGTGAGCCCATGGCCCGTGGAGTGCTACGGGGCATAAGGAGGAAACTATGGCCAAGAAATCTACTTCCACCGGCTCCAAAGGCAAAAGCAAGGTCCACAAAGTCATGCAGGAGTTCAAGGAAGGCAAACTGAAATACGGCGGCGGAAAGAAGGTCGAAGGCCGCAAGCAAGCCGTGGCGATCGCCCTGAGTGAAGCTCGTGAATCGGGTGCGAAGATTCCCAAGAAAGCCAAAAAGTCCTAGCAACCCTTTCGACTTCGGCTTTATCCCATCCACGCTCGGAGACGACGGCGATCCGCTCGACATCATGGTCCTGATGGATGCGCCGGCGCATGTCGGCTGCCTGATCGAAGCGCGCATCATCGGCGTCATCGCCGCCGAACAGGAGCAGGACGGAAAAACGGAAACCAATGACCGCCTCCTGGGGGTCGCCGTCCACTCCTATAATCATGAGAATCTGGAATCCGTCGGCGATGTAAGCAAGACGCTCCTCGCGCAGGTGGAGGCCTTCTTCGTCTCCTACAATAAACAACGCGGCAAGAAATTCAGGGTCACCGGCATGCAGGCCTATCGGAAAGCCGGCAAGAGCTAGTGTGGCGCACGCTTCAGCGTGCCGGCGGAACTCTTAAGTCCCGCGCAGCCGCATCGGCCAGAGGCCGTATCAATCGCAGCGCCGGCCGCGTATTGTATTCCTCGATATATTGCCGGTGCGCGAGATCGTCGGGAAAATGTTCGCCATCCTTATATGGGTACTGCGACATTGCATGGAACGGCAGCGGCTCCACGGTCTGGCCGAAGGCCGTATTCGCATCGGCGTCCTTGGCCCAGCCATCTACGAAAAGCAGGAAGTCGCGCTTCCATCCGGCCGGAAGTGCCGCGGCCGGCTCCGGAAACCGCAGTCGCAACTCGTCGCCCGAACCCATAATCGCCAGCCGGTCGTCGATCGCCACGATCAGAGGCAGCACGTCGCCGTAGCGCGTATAAAGTCCCCGCGTAGGATTCCACATCGACACCGGCATCCATTGCGCGTAATCGAAAGCCTCCGGCTGCCTGCGCCCCGCGTCGATCGCCGGCGTGGAGAAACCGCGGAAGTGCAGGTCCGCCGAGTCTGCCTGGATATCGGTCAGCCGCACGGGCGGCGCGCCGGTCTCCTCGCTCAGGAAGATTTCGTCCCAATACACGCAAAGGTTGGTGACGATGCGCACCTCCCGCGAGTCCGAAAGAAACTTGCCGGTAAGATCCACAGAAATCGTCTTAGGCTTGCCCGCCGGAATCCCCATATCTTCGATCACGGTCTTCCACTGTCCGGCGGCGTCTTTCACCTGCAGATAGGGCAGCACCAGGTCCTTCTTCGCCTGCGATGCCGCCATGAAGGTGCTGCCGTCGGCCCAATCCACCCAGCCGTTCAGAATGAGCACCGCCCGGTTCTCCGCCGCCGCTTTGCCGAAATCCAGATCCAGGTGATGTAATTCGGCCACATCCAGATAATTGCGCCGGAAGCCGTCCGGATACTTGCGATCCCGCTGCAGCAGGCGCGCCAGCACGTCGCGGCCTTCGTCGTCGCGCGCGCGCACGGGATAGATACGCCGTTGCACGCCAAAAAGCCGGAACTCGGGAAATGGCGGCGATTTGAACTTGTCGTTCGTAAAAATCTCGACCGAGGCCGGGTGATCCACCGCGATCAGTTTCACTTGATCCAGGTACGATACTTCACGCAGTTCCTCGGTAATCCGGATTTCATAGCTCCCGTTTACCGGCCGCAGCGCCTCGCCCGGAATCTGCACGTATTCATCGTGATCCACCGGGAAATAGCTGCCATCGCCCGATGCCGCGCCCAACGGCGCCACGCCCAGCACGTCCGTGATGAACCGGAACTTTTCGCCATCCCACGTAAAGATCATCGGGCAGGAGCCGGAGAGCCGCTGCGCCTCCTGGAACTCGATGGTCTTATCGACAGGCTGCTCCGGCTCGTTCTGGATCAGCCCGTTCGGCCAGGTGATGCGCACGGCATCGGCGATCTTGTACGAATCCACTCCGAACACCAGCGGGAATCCTTGATAAGTACGTTTCTGGTAACTGGAGCCGGTCTTGATCTCGATTTTCGCGCCGGGCGCCAGCTTCAGATTCTTGACGCCGTTGAGACCCGCCCGCAGCCAGTGATTATGCGTCCCGGTGACATTGCGTAGCAGGTGCAGGGAGCCGTCCCCCGCGATCAGGGCCACATCGGCCCGCCCATCGCCATCGAAATCGGATTCCACGGCGGCCACAGCCACGGGGATCGCGGTGGAAACCTTCTCGAAATGACTCAGTCCCAGGTTGCGAAAAACGCCATTCCCCGCCAGCATGTCGCCGATGCCGCGATTGTCCAGGTCGGCGAACGTCAGCGGCCCCTTGGCTTCCAGGTCTGCAAGCGGTTCGAGTTTGCCCTCATGGTTCAGCAGCAGCAGGCCATCCGCCGCCAGGTCCGTCCAGCTATCGTTGTTCACGTCGATTGCCCGCAGCCCCTTCGCGCCGGCCGGCAGCGTATCGAGCGGTACAGCTTCATACCTGCCTAACAGGCGGTCGCGATAGAGAACGCCCGCATGGTCGCGGTACGAGACGGCCAGATCCACGCCGTTGGTGTCCGCTATCAGATCGATGGCCGCGGCGTCGATGGCAGCGCCTTTTTCAAACGGGAATGCGGCCGTGTCGTCGCTGAAGCCCGCCTCGCCGTTATTGCGTGCCAGCGCCGCGTCTTCGCCCAGTAGAATCAGGTCGAGATCGTAATCGTGATCGAAATCGATCCAGACGGCTTTCGAGAAATGGCCGGCCGGCAGTTTCAGCGGTGACTTTTCGAATTTGCCCTTCTGGTTGTGGTAGAGCGCTGCGCCTGAGGCCGTAATGACACATAGGTCGGGCAGTCCGTCGTTATCGTAGTCCCCTGCCGCGATGGAAACGATATCCTTCAGCCCCGCCAGGCCGGAATCTGCGACCGGCGTGGTTCCGTTTTTAAAAAGCTGCGCCCCGCGCGACGACCAGACCAGCAGATCGGGCCGGCGTTCGCCGAAGGCGTCCAAAACCAGCAGGCCGGCGCTGCCCGCATCCAAGCCGTCCGCTATGCTGCGGTCTTCGAATTTCGGAAGCGCCGCGGGTTCGCTTTCCGGCCGCGCCGCGATGGGATCGTAGATTTCCGCGTAGTAGCTCCACTCCATGTCTTCCGGAATGACCGCGCCTTCCGTGAGCGCTTTCAGCTTCTGGAAAATCGCGAGCTCGCGGGCGGCGTCGGCCGCGCGACCCGATTGGCGATAGAGGTTATAAAGCTGAAAATGCGGCGCGGCGAGATTAGGATTCAGCCGCTCGGCGGTTTCAAATTCGCGTACGGCCTCGTCGCGCTTATCCGCCAGCTTATGCAGCACGCCCAGGTTGTAGTGCGAGACGGGCTCGTCCGGAACCAGCCGCAGCAGGCCTTCGAACTGGGCCACGGCCGGCGCATATTCGCCTTCCTTCTTGAAAACGATGCCCAGGTTGAACCAGGTGTGCGGGATCTTGGGGTCCAGCTTCTGCGCCCGTTCCAGTTCTGCCACGCCTTCCTTGGTCTTGCCCGCTCTCAGCAGCGCCAGGCCGTAATTGACATGTTCGCGCGCCGAATTCGGCGCCAGGTCCAGCGCCTTTTTGAACTCATCGACGGCTTGCGGCTGGGTGGTGGGGTTTTCGTAAAATGCTTTGCCCAGATTGCGGTAGCGCCCGATACGGTCCTGCTCGATGCGCGACGCTTCGGCCCCGAACAGCAGCACCAGCGCCGCAATCGACAAAATGACCACACCTATCCAGGCGGGAACTCGCTTCATCCATGACCCCACTTTCACGCGATCACTTCATTATGCAACACGGGTCATAGCGCGCAGTGGCGCACGCTTCAGCGTGCCGGCGGGACTTTTAAGTCCCGCTAAGCCCGGTAGCGCGCGCATTAGCCGCATGCCGGAATGCCGGCGCGGATCATTCACGCCTGCCGCAGCAGCGGTTCCGCCCCGTGCGGATCGTTTTGAAACCCGGTCCTCGGCGATATCGGCCAGGTCGGTGGCCACGTCGGCGCTATCGCTGCCCCACCAGTTTGGCGCTCAAGTCACCGAATCCCAGCGTGACCCGCGCCGCGTACCAACTCTCACCTGTTTCATCGCCAGCGTCCAGGACGGCAATATCTCCATGCCTGCCTATGGCTCGTGCTTCGGCGCACAGTCGCTAAGCCTCTGCGCCGACAGGACCCCAAGAATTGCCTCCGCCGCGCGGTTGGGGCCGCTATGATTCTGGCCGGAAATCACTCGTTTGGGAAGCCGGCTTTTGGCGCGGGCGCGAATGCGCGGTTGCGTTTCTTTATGCCGCCGTCAGGGTTCGGGGCCGCGGCACCAGCCGCGCTCCCTGGGCGGTAACCACCAGCCTGTGCGTCTCGTGCAGGGACGCTAGGGATCGCAGATGCGCCAATTCCTCCGGCAACACCACATTGTGGACCTTCTGCCCCGCGCCCACGCGCATGTGCACGTCGGTCGGACCCCTGCCCGCGTCTTCGGCCGGCCGCAGAGTGGCGACAATCCTCCCGCTTTCATCCGCGAGTACCGAGATTCTCATGGGTTTGACCTTCGTAGCTTGTCTGATGGGTAGTGACGCGAGCCGCGAAAACGTTTCACCGGCCCGTTCTACGCCCGCCAACCCAAGCGACAGCCGCTATGTGAATAGCCGTGCGAAGCGCGAACCCGGCTTCACAATGGTCTGGTTCCGTTCCGGCCCGGTGGAGATGCAGCCCACTTCCACGCCGCTTTTACTCTCCAGGAAATCGAGGTAATCGCGCGCCCGGGCGGGCAGCTCTGCGTACTCCGAAACACCAAACGTGGAAGTCCGCCAGCCCGGCAGGCACTCATAGACCGGCTCCAATGCGACCATCCCTTTCACCGTGGCGGGCATCTCCGCCACCTCCTGCCCGCCCGACCTGTAAGCCACGCAAACCGGGATCTTCTCCATCTCGTCCAGCACATCGAGCTTGGTTACTACCAGGCTATCGAAGCCGTTGATCATCACCGCGTACCGCATCAGCGGGATGTCGTACCATCCGCACCGCCGCGGGCGTCCGGTCACCGAGCCGAACTCGTTGCCGCGATTGCGGATCTGGTCGCCCCAGGAATCCAGCGCCTCCGTGGGAAACGGCCCGCCGCCCACCCGCGTGATGTACGCCTTTGCCACTCCGATCACGCTGTGGATGCGCGTGGGAGGCACGCCCGTGCCCCCACACGCGCCGCCCGCCGATGCGCTCGACGACGTCACGAACGGGTACGTGCCGTGATCGATATCCAGCATGGTGCCCTGCGCGCCTTCGAACATTACGCTCTGGCCCGCGGCAATCGCATCGTGCAGCAGCCGCGCCGTATCGCAGACCATGGGCCGGATGCGCTCCGCCAATAGCTCGTATTCGGCGCGAATGCTCTTGGGGTCCAGCCCGTCCTC
>JBEKIM010000071.1:0-20609 GCA_050011755.1 Bryobacteraceae bacterium
GGTGTCGGCGGCGTACATATTGTTCACTTCGAGCGGCGCGGAGGACCCATGGAATTCGATGGTGCCGGTGACCCGGAAGCTGGAAGCGCCCACCGTGCGCTCCGTGGCGTCGATGGTATTGAAAACGGCCATCTGCACCAGCAGCGGCGAGAGGAAGCGATCGTTCACCATCTCCATCTGGTAGCTGTCGAGGCGCTTCCCGCCGCGTGAAACCGATATCGAAACAGGAGCCATGGCCGCCGCGTGCCCCAGTTCACCGGCGATGGCGGTGTTGCGGTCTTGCAGGATTGCGCCCATGGTCTCTTTGGGCGCGGAGATCTTAAAAGATGCCGACAACACCGGCAGCAGGGCGAGAACTTCGGACCGGGTGAACGGTAGCGCCGTGGAACCGACCGCCAGAAAACGATGTCCGAAGGCATAAATCTTGTTGCCGTCGATGTAAGTGACGGTGCCGTCCGCGCCGATGCTCAGGTCGCCGGTCATCAGTTGTACGCTGATCATGGAGCCCGGCTTCAACGTGGCAGGATCGCCCATGCGCGGAGTGGAGGGACCTCCGGAGGAAAGGCCCTGGGTGGGTTCCAGGCCGACGGCGCGAAGTTGCGGAGCGAAGGCATCCAGCGTGCCGCGCGTAAAGCCGGAGAAGGAAACGGGCGTGGCGATGTCCAGCAGTTTGGCATCGCGGGTGGCGGGCTCCAATCGGCCGGGCAGCAGGCGCGTCAGATCTTTCGCGGCGAACAGCGACGCCAGCGAGACTTCGTTGCGCGCCACCTGCGTCTGCGGCGGCGTACGGCCGGCCTCCGTCACCCGCACCATCTCCTCGATGGGACGGATACCGGTAATCGCTTCTTTGGCGAACGGAAAAGCCAGGGCCACCGCGCCCGCGAGCTTGCCATCGATGTAAACCGGGCTGCCGCTCATGCCCTGCAACACGCCGGTCTCGGCCAGCGGGCCACCCGAAAGGCGCGCCAGGATCAGGTTTTGCTTGGGGCCGATATTCTCCAACACGCCCAGCACTTCCACCTGGAATTCATCGATGCGATTGCCGGAGAAAACGGTCTTGCCGATGCCGTGCATGCCTGGCTTGATGTCCTTCAGGGGGAAGAACGCAGTCTGGGCATGGAGAGCGGCGGCCAGGGCGAATACCGCCGGGACAGCGAAACGCGGCACGATTACCATTTTACCTTGGAAGGCCATTGAAACACAGATAGACACGCCTGCACACGCATTAAGGCCTTACCTAAGTGACGGTTGGGGAGCGTTTTCGGTTCCCGGCCCTTACTCCGCGCCAACCGCGCGCAGGTAGTCGCTCAACGTCTTGCCGGGCTCGTCCACGAACACGGCGCCGGTCCGCGCGCAGGCGCGCACCCGGTCCAGCCTGAAGCTGCGGAAATCGGTGCGCAGCCCGCACCAGGCGGCCAGCGTCCAGGCGGACCCCCAGAAATGCAGCGCGAGCGGGCGGATGGTGCGTTGCGTCTCGCGGCCGCGGTCGTCGACGTAAATCAGGGCCAGCATCGCATGGTCGTCGATGGCGGCTCCGGCAGCCTCGATCAGCTTCTCGATTCCGCGGTGCGCGTTTCCGAGTGGCGCATAGATCTGGGGCCGGTCGATCTCGGCGCGCCGATTCTTGGGCAGCGCCAGGATCACCTTATCCAGGGCTGGAACTGAGGCCGGCCTGAGCCGGGGACCGCCGAAAGCCTGCACCATCCGCAGGCCGACCACCACCGCTTCCACCTCATCCCGGGTGAACATAAGAGCCGTCAGCTCGAACGACCGGTCCAGGCAATACCCGACGCCCGCCTCGCCTCTCACCGGGATGCCCGATAGCGAGAGGTCGCGGATGTCGCGATAAATGGTCCGCTCGGAGACGTTCAGGAATCCGGCAAGCTGGGCGGCGGTGGTCAGCCGCCGCGCACGCAGGTGTTGCGCAATCTGGAAGAGCCGGTCGGCGCGCCGCATGATGACCATTATCGGTCAGCATGTCAGGCGGCCTAAGCCGGCTAAGAGCCGGCTTGCAGGCAGACTGAATGACCTGCTGACAGCATTCCGTCAGGAGTCTTGCTACCATACTTTCGGCGGCGGCACTATCATTATCGGATCCTCGAGCAGGTCCGCTGGTAGCCGCCCCGGGCCGCAGCCCGTGTCACGCTGAAGCGTGTCAGGATGGCCCTGCGGGCCACCAAATGTGATGAAAACTCAATTTGGGGGGCGGCCAATCCTGGCCCGGGGTCCCCGCTGGGGGCGGCTTTCCAGCCGGCTTGGCCGCCTGATAGCCGGCTGCGGTTTTCAACGGTGCGCCACGGGACGGGCGGCCGGTCATTATGAGATAAGTCCAAACTTCCAGGGACTCTTAAGTCCCGCTCCGCGGGCCGTCGTCACTTGAGGTCTTTTACCGCCAGCGTTAACATACGGCCGGACGGGCGGCCGCCGCGGTATGTAATGGCTTTCACCACGGAGGCGTCGCCTGGAACCGGTACGGGCTCGCCTGCGTATTTCGGCGTGAAAGCGTCCGGATTGGTGCCATCGAACGTGTAATGAATATCGCCCCCGGTCAACTCGGTCGTCATGCGCACAGCGGGCTTTCCGGCGGCATCCTGCGCGCGCCCCATCGACACATCATACATAGTGCGCGCGTAATTCACCTGCGCGGCATCCAGACGCGCGAATTGCGATTCCACGCGCGAGGTGAAATCGTCCCAATTGCGGCTCTCCTTCGGCGACCAGAACACTTCGGCCAACGCCAGCCCTCGCGGCCACGTCATGTATTCGGCGTGCCTGGGGTTCGGTACGGACTCGGTCCAGAGGTTGCCTTGACCGCCCAGAATATACTTCGAATCCACGCCTTCCGGGGTCGGCTCGAAGCGATAACAGGTGCTGAGCAGAAGCCGTCCGAAGGTGCTGGGTTCAAGCGACGGGTCGCCCTGATAGTAATCCAGGTAGACGAAGTTCGTGGGCGTCATCACCACCTGGTGATTCATCTTCGCGGCGGCGATGCCTCCGTCCATGCCGCGCCAGGACATCACGGCGGCATTCGGCGCCAGGCCCCCTTCCAGGATTTCGTCCCATCCGATCAGCTTTTTGCCCTTGGCTTCCACGATCTTTTCGGCGCGCCGCACCAGATAGCTCTGCAACTCCTCGACGTTCGAGAGGTGCTCGTCGGCCATTCGCCGCTGGCACTTCGCGCAGGTTTTCCAGAAGCCCTTGAAACACTCGTCGCCGCCGATATGAATGTATTCGGAAGGGAAAAGCGGGGCTACTTCGCTGATGACCTTATCGATGAACTCGAACGTTTTCTCGTTTCCGGGACAGAGCGCATTGTCGATTTTGTTGTAGAAGTTGGATCCCGGATTCACCTGAAACGGGCCGCCGGTGCAGGATAATTCGGGGTAGGCGGCCAGGGCGGCGAGCGAATGACCCGGCATCTCAATCTCTGGAACGACGGTGATGAAGCGCTGGCGGGCGTAGGCGACCACTTCGCGGATATCGTCCTGCGTGTAGAAGCCGCCATCGGTGGCGGCCTCGCCTTCGCGCGGGGCTTCGCGGCTGCCCCATCGCGCCAGCCGCGGAACCCGCCAGGCGCCCACCTGGGTCAGTTGCGGCAGCCCCTTGATTTCGATGCGCCAGCCGTTGTCGTCGGTCAGGTGCCAGTGGAACACATTCATCTTGTAGCGCGCCATGCGGTCGATATACCGCTCCACGAATTCCTTGGCGAAGAAATGCCGGCTGACGTCGAGCATCAGGCCGCGCCACTGAAAGCGTGGGTAATCGACAATGTGGACGCAGGGAACGGTCCAGGCGGCGTCGCGCCGCGTGGCGCTCTCGATTTCCGGAGGCAGCAGTTGCAGTAGCGTCTGCACGCCATAAAACAAGCCCGCCGGCGTTGCGGACTGGATGCGCACGCCGCGCGCCGTCACCACCAGTTCGTAGCCATCGGGGTGGGCGGGCGCCGGAGACTGCGCGCTGAGGCCCAGCACAATAGCGTTGTGGCGCAGCAGGGGATGGGTTGATTCGGAGACTTTCAACTGCCACCCGGTGGGCGCGGCGATCGCCTTCGCAAGGTAGTCCGCGGCCATGCGCGCGTCGGGGACCCCGGCCGGCGCAACGATGCCAACTCCAGCATGCAGCCGGAAGGACCCCGCATGCGTCTCAACGGAAACAGGTTCAGGAATCAGTCCCAGCGTAGCGGCCGGGGCGGCCGATAGGGCGAGCGTCAGAGCGGTGAGGCCAAAAATGGCGGTCTGCATATGCGCGGGCTATTGTAACGTGTCGCGCGCTGGGTAGGAGGGCGGGCAATTCTGCCCGCAGCCGGCTTTCAGCCGGCCACCCAGCCGGTACGGAAGGTGGTTTAGCATGTTATACCGCCTGGCGAATTCCTGGATTTCGATAAAGCGGTTCTTAGCCACGCCGGAAAATGTCTGCGCCACCGGATTTACTGGCCAGCGTATCGCCAGCTTCTCGATTTGCGCCGACTTGCCGAGGCCGATGTGCTGCCGCAAAGGAGATCCCCCGAAAGAGCTTTGGCTGCCCACGGTACAGTAGATCTCGCGCCTGCCCTTTCCGCCGTTCTGCACCGTTACCTGGATGCGCGCGCCGATGGCGGAACGGTTCGCCTTGACGCCCACGAGGCGCAACTCGATCCAGTCGTTTCCGTTGCCGGGGTTTGCGAAAAGACGGAATGTATGACTGTCCCCCGGCACCGCCCGGCCAATCGAAGTCGGAATATCCACCGCGCCATCGTTATCCCGGCTTCGTCCTGCGTTTCCACCACGATCACGCTGACTTCCACGGCTTCCGCGGACTTTGCCGTTCGCGGAAAGAGCAGCCCGAAGGCAAGAAAGCCCTGCGTGAGAGATTCCACGCAACCCCGTGCCATCGACCGAACCGATATTGCAAACCAGGCGGTGATCAACAGGGCTCCAGCCATAGAGTCGATGCAACCAGCCGAATGGTTACATTCCGGATATCGTGGCGCTCGATGTTGCGCTCTGTGGCCGGCCGCGAAACAGCGCCTGCCAATCGCTTCGCTGGCCTTGGCGATAGAAACCGGCGTTATCATGAACTTTGATGCAGACCGCGCCCGCGTCCGTGGCCGCCATCGTCGCTATCTCGCTCCCTCTCGCGGTGTTTGCACAGACCACACCGGACAAGCCCGCCGGATCGGTGCGCGTCTCGGGACGCCTGGTATTTCCCGATGGCACGCCTGTCAGCTTCGGCGTTCGCATGACCCCTCTCGACTCTGACGGCTCCGCGAAGGACGTAATCGTTATCACCGGCCTTGATGGCCGCTTCACGTTTACCGCGCTAACCGGCCACAAGTATCGGATTGGCCTGGCGGACCCCGGAAGAAAGACGCCTCCCAAGACCGTCGATACCCTCCGCCGCCAGGACATCGATCTGGGAGACATGATTTTTGAATCCTGCCCGCCCATAACCATGAAGTTTCCGAAGCCGCCGCCGGCGCCCGTGTTGGTTGGCGATCTGAAACTGGAGCAGATTGTCATTGAGCCCCAACAAACGGTTGACGTCCATCGCCCTGTTCCCAATTCGCCGCCAACAGACTTCAAACCGGTCATCGCCGTCGATCCGCCGCCGTGTGGGTCCGGGCCGTCACTCGACCGGCGATCTGAATGGGAAGGCTTCCCGATGGTTTCCTTCGACCGTTACCTGACCGTTGAATCCTTTGTGGGCGGCAAGGTGAAATGGATTCGAGTGGTGCACTACGATCCCAGGCTCACGCCGCCGCAAATCCGCGACGAAGTGCGAAGGGTCTGGCTCGGCGTTTTCTGGTTCGCAGCCGGCGGCATCATCTGGTCCGAAGCGAACTTGTGGAACCTCGAAGCCTCGGTCGAATACGAAGACGGCAAGCGTAGCTCCGTCACGATGGACGGTGGGATTCACGTTCAGGTGCAGGATCGGGAAGGCAAGTACTGGTTTCTTCGGCTGTGGCCCGCGGTGCAATAAAGCGATGCACGCCCGGCTCGTTGTAACTCCCGGCCCCGGCATGGGCGCGGCCTATGCGATCGCTACGGATTCGTTTGCGATCGGTAGCGATCCGGAGAACTCACTCTGTCTCGCCGGCCCGTCGGTCTCGCGCGAGCACTGCGTCATCCTCAGGCACGGAGTCGATTTCACGATCAGCGACCTGGGCAGGCCTGCACCGCACGCGGGTCAACGACCTGCTTGTAACCGAGCGCCTGCTGGTCCACGGAGATGTCGTCGCCATTGGCGGGAGCCTCCTGCGATCCTTATCCGGCGACCAGACCGTTTGTGAAATTCCCATGGGTCAAGCCGGCCTTCCGGCGGCGCTGGATCATGCGCGCGATTTCGACACCCTGCTGCGCATCGGCAGCATGCTGAATTCGTTTCCAGCTCTCTACAGGCTGCGCCGGTTGCCCCGCGACATGCTCGAGCGCCAGTTGCTGGAGTTCATCAGCGTGCCGGCGGGACTTTTTAAGTCCCGCTTCAGCCGGTTTCTCCCATCGTTTGCGTGCGGGACTACCGCAAGCGAACCGCCGCCTGGCGCCGCGCGCTCAAGCGGGCGCCGCTCTCTGAGTTAACCGCCTCGCGCGTCTGCCGCAGGGAGACCATAAGCGAATCGACCGAGAGACGATTCACCACCGGACTGACCAGCCACCGCAGCGAAAACGGAATGTCTCGCGTCAGCGCGATGGCTTCCACTTCCAGGTATAGTCCCCCGTCCCGTTCCTCGTATCTCACGATCGAATGCAGCCGCCACAGGAAGCCGCTCCCCTGGCCCGGCGGCAGCAAGCGCGCATTGCTGCGCCCGTAATCCTCGATCTCCTGGATGCGCGTGGCAGCCGTTATGCTGTAGCCGCGCTGCTGGTCCAACGCAAAATCGCGGGATTCGTATTGTCCCTGCATGGCCGCGCTAACCAGCAGCGCGCGGTGCTGCATGATCATCGAAAATCTCTCGTCGTTCGCTTTTGAATCCAGCGCCTTTGAGTCGGCCACTACGGGCTTGTAGAATTGCTTGTACCGCCCGTAATCGTGGACCACGGCGAGCATCTCCTCGACGGTGGCATGCGGAATGAAAACGGCCCCGATCCAATCGTGAATCAGCCCGTTCGGGGCGTTTATTGTTCCCCGCCCGGATACCGGCGCCACCAGCACTTCGCCCTGCCTCAGGCGTGCCGCCCGGCCGGCGGCCTCGTCTGCCCATAGGAACGGCTTCCGCCCATCCCGGCGGGCTTGCATGCCCGCATCCGCCGATCGGACGTAGTCGTCCCATGCGCGGACCGTTGCTGGTTGCAACTCGACCGCGCCCGCCAACCCGGGAGCGCTTGCCGCCAACAGTGCCAATCCGAGAGCTGCCCGCATGCCAAACCCCGCTTTTAGGCAAGTGCAATCCGTCGGCCAATGTATCCCAACCGCCGCGCGGCCGGAATTTACACCAGCCACGCCTTCGAAGCCTTGCCCGCGCTTCGCCGCCTGGAGTATAGTCGTAGTGACTGGCACCATCCCAAGGAGGGTTTATGCGTAAGTTTGTACTGGGTATCACATTTGCGTCCGCGCTGGCCATGACCGCTATGGCGGCCGAGTTTAGCGGATATATTTCCGATGCCGGCTGCACCGCGAAACAAGGCGCGGCGAAAACCGCCGCCGACGGCCATGCCGGATGCGCGAAGAGCTGCATCAAGCGCGGCGACAAAGCGGTTCTGGTTACGCCGGAAGGTAAGGTATACACGATCGCCAATCAGGACAAGGTCGTCGAACACGCCGGCGAAAAAGTTACGTTGGTGGCCAAGGCCGACGGCGACAATCTCACGGTCAGCGAGGTAAAGTAAACGGGCGCGGGACAGGCGAGCTATTGCAGCTTGCCTCTCCCAGCCACTTCCCACACCTCTTCCACTTCTCCCTTGCGGATTCCGTAGACCCGCTCGTGCAGATTCACAGCCACGCAAATGTGGTTTGGAATAATGTGCAGGCGTTCCCCAATCTCAAATCCGCGATCGCACTCGCGCACATCCACATAGCCGTGCTCTTCGTTCATCTTATGGAACACCGCCGCGGGCGCCTCCACCACATGTCCGAATGTGGATTCGGCGCCGCAGCCCGTCAGGCGATCCGATGAAAAGGTTTTGGAACCGCCGTCCACGATGATCTGTCCGGGCCGCGCCGTCGAGACTACCGTCACTTCGATCGCGGCGGCGCATTCATCGCGCGTGCAGCCGCCGCTCGCCACCGTGTTCCAGTCGTTGTACACGTAGGTGCCGGGGCGGATTTCGTTCAGGCCCGGCAATTCGTGCGAGTGGAAAAGCGAGGGCGTCGAACCGCCGCTGACGATGCGCGCCTCCATCCCCGCGCGCCGGAAATCGGCGAGTATCGATTGCATCAGCAAGCCCAGCGCGGCCAGCCCTGCCTTTCCCTGCGCGCCGTTATCTTTGATGTGGCCCGGGTAGAACGCGATGCCTTCGAATGTCAGGCCCGGCAGACGTTCCATCCCGCGCGCCAGGTCCAGCAGTTCGCGGCCCGGCGAAACGCCCACCCGGCCCAGCCCCACGTCGGTCTCGGCCAACACGCCAACATTCACCGAGTTGGCCTCCGCCGCTTCGGAAAGCTGCCGCGCGGCGTACAGGCTATCGAGCGACACCGTCACCCGCGCGCGCCGCGCCACCGCCATCAGGCGCGCCAGTTTGGCTGGCCCGATCACCGGGTAGGCCACCAGTAAATCGGGCGGCGATGCGTCCAGCATCACCTCCGCCTCGCCCACCTTCGCGACCGTGAGTCCCGCCGCCCCCAGGTCCAGTTGACGCCGGCCGATGCGCGGCGACTTGTGCGTCTTGGTGTGCGGCCGGAGCCGCAGTCCGTGGCTCCCGGCGTAATCCGCCACGCGCCGCAGATTGCGCTCCATCACGTCCAGATCCACCAGCAGGGCGGGTGTGTCGACCTCCGCGGCGCGCATCATTTCTCCGCGTGGAAGTGCATCGTGATCTTGTCGTCCGCCGCGTTGTAGCGCAGTTCCAGGTCTTTGACCTTTTGCTTTTCCATGGGGAAGTACAACAGCCCCGAAACAGGCTTGTCCGTCTTCGTTTGGGGCAGTTCCTTCTCTTTCAGCACCGCCAGCATGGGATCTTCCTTCTCGTGGGATGCGGTGCGCGTCTTGGCCTCCGCGCCGTCGGGCGCGCCGGCGTTGCCCACGCCATCGCCGCCCAGCCGGCGCGGCTGCCCCATGGACCCCGGATAACCGCCCCAGATAGGCCCGTCGTTATCGTGCAGAGGGGTAGCCCCCGACCCGCCCGTCTGGCGCACCACCATGGCGCCCTTCCCCGCGATCTGGCCCGGCGCGAAAGGCCCGGTCCGTTCGCCGTCTTTGTCCGTCTTCAATACGAAATCGTCGCGGTCGATAGCCACCTGCTTGCCGAACCGCGGCGTCACTTCGACGGCCACCACGATATAGTGGCCGCCCAGGTCCGAGCCAAGCAGTTCCTTCACCGCTTCGGGCTTCGCATAGACCGTGGCGTTGATCACCACCGATTCGTTTTCCCCGCGTATTTCCACGGGCTTGTTGCTGTCTTTATTGCGGGCCGCCCCGGCACAAACCAGTGCCAGCGCGATCCCGGCCACTCGCGCCACCTTCATCGGAGCCTCCGGTAGCATTATAGCCCGGCCGCCCCGTGGCGCACGCTTTAGCGACCCGGCGGGACTTTTAAGTCCCGCTGCAAGTGCTATCCTCATACTTTCATGATGCGAGAAGCGGCGGTAAAGCGAAGAGCGGCGGTAATCGGAAGCGCGGGTCAACTCGGCGTAGAACTCGTCCGCGAACTCAACCAGCGCGGCTACCAGACCGTCGGATGGGACCGCAGCCATCTGGATATTACCGACAACCAGCAGGTCGAAAGCGTACTCACCCCCTGGGATCCCCAGGTGGTCTTCAACGCCGCGGCCTACAACCAGGTGGACGTCGCCGAGAGCGAACCGCAGGCAGCCTTCGTCGTGAACGCGCTCGCGGTGCGCAATCTGGCCCTGGCGTGCCGCCAGCTCGACGCCCAGTTCGTCCATTTTTCGACCGATTACGTCTTCGATGGCGCCGCCGGCCGTCCCTATCTCGAAAGCGATCCCACCCATCCCCTGGGCGCCTATGGCGTTTCGAAATTGGCCGGCGAACTTTACGCCCAGGCTTACCTCGACGCGCCGCTGATCGTACGCACTTCAGGCGTCTTCGGGCCCGGCGGATTGCGCACCGCGCGCGGTAATTTCGTGGAAGTCATGCTGCGCCTGGCGCGCTCCGGGCAGCCGATCCGCGTCGTCGAAGATCACGTCGCTTCGCCCACCTACGCGCCGCTGCTGGCCGCCCGCACGGTGGATCTGGTGGAAGGCGGCCACACCGGCGTATTCCATGTCGGCGGCGGCGTGCCCACCTCCTGGTTTCACTACGCGCAGGCTATCTTCGCCGTGGTGCAGCCGGAACATCCGGTGGAGTTGCACCCCACCAGCGAGCGCGAATACCGCACCGCCGCCCATCGTCCTAAGTTTTCGGCGCTCTCGAATGCCCACATGGAAAGCGTGGGAATCGCCGCCATGCCCCCGCTCGAGGAAGCCCTGCGCCTCTACTTTGCCGCCCGCGAGAACCTGCTCAGCTCTTCTCGGGCTTGATCGCGTAGTAGCCTTTACGCACCTGCACCTTCAGATTCTTGTCGCCCACTTTCACCACAAGTTTGCGGAACGAGCCGTCCTGATCCGGGTTGGTCGACGTGTAGGCGATCGAATACTGGCTGCGCATTTCGTCCTGCAGTTCCTTGAAGGCGTCGTCCAGGCTATGTCTGCGGTCCACCTTAAAAACCCGGCCGCCGGTCTCCCCGGACATCCTTTGCAGCGCGAAATCGCTCACGCTGCCGAATGAAAACGGACCATACGCGCTCGGATCCGCGTAATCGATGCTATAGATCACCACGTCCGACTTCTGCGAGGCCTCGATGGCCTCTTCGATCTTCAGCTTGCTGCCCTCGTCGATGCCGTCGGTGATCAGGACGATGACTTTGCGCCCCACCTCGGCGCGCAGTTTTTCGTTCGCCGCCAGATAGACCGCATCGTAGAGCACCGTGCCGCGCGGCTGGCTGATGGTCGGCACCGGACCCGGTCCGAAGCCGCCCACCCCTGAGTTCACCTGCAACTGCGAAAGCCCGGCCTGCAGCAGTTTCGGGGAATTCGTGTAATCCTGCAAAAGCTCCGAATCCTCGCCAAAACTGATCAGGAACGCCTCGTCCTTCTTGCGCAGCACTTGCGCAAAGAACTGGTGCGCGGCCCGCTTCTCGATATCCAGCAGGTTCCTCTGGCTCGCGCTGACGTCGATCAGCAGGCCGATCGTCAACGGAAGGTCGATTTCCCGCGTGAAGTATTTGATGGCTTGCGGCTTGCCGTCCTCCAGCACCGTGAAGTCGTCTTTGTTCAGGTTGCCGATCAACCCGCCGTGCTTGTCGTGTACCGAAGCCAGAATATTCACCAGCGAGACGTCTACGGTAATCGAAGGCGGTGGTGCGTCGTCGGCGGGTTTTTCAGCCGCCTTGTCTTGCGGCAGCAAGCGCGGCACCAGCAGGAGCGCCGGCAGAAACAATAAGGATGCGATCGCCCGTTTGATCGGGGCGTGGGTCGGGGCCATAGGGTTACAATGACGGACGCGGCTCAAAGCCGCCCTGTTACAATAATGCGCAAAGCCATCCTGCATCTGCAAGCCGCCGATCCCGTTTTGAGCGGGATCATCCAGCGCGTGGGCGCTTACCGTATCGAATTTCGCGATCCGGGCTTCGAAACCCTGGTCAAGTCCATCGTTAACCAACAACTTAGCGGACATGTCGCGCAGGTGATCTTCGCCCGCCTGCTGGCCGCCGTTCCGGAAGGCGTCCTGACTCCCGCCAACGTCCTGGCACTGCGTCCCGACAGGATGCGAAAGCTGGGCCTGTCGAAGCAGAAGACCGCCTACATTCGCGACCTCGCACGCCACACGCGGGATGGCGCCATCGACTTCGCCGCCCTTTCCGCCCTTCCCGATGCCGAGGTGATCGAGCGCCTCACGAAGGTGAAAGGCGTGGGCGTCTGGACCGCGCATATGTTCCTGATTTTCGCCTTACGCCGCGCCAATGTCCTGCCCGTCGGCGATCTGGGGATTCGGGCGGCCATCCGCAAGGCTTACGCCCTTGCGGAACTACCCAAACCGGCCGAAATCGAAGCCATGGGCGCGCGCTGGCATCCTTACTGCACCGTGGCCGCCTGGTATCTCTGGCGCAGCCTGGAGCCCAACGCCAACCCGTAACCCGCCCGACCCGGCGAGGCACCGTCGAAAATTCACCGTGGGGCGGGCAATCCTGCCCGCAGCCGCCTTTTCAGGCGGCTAAGCCGGCTGGAAAGCGCCCCCAGCGGGGACCCCGGGCCAAGATTGGCCGCCCCACTCTTGGTCTTCGCCATCTTTGCGGCTCCGAAAACAACCGCTAACTTATTGAGCGCCAATGGGGTCTCAGATGAGCGTGCCGGCGGGACTTTTAAGTCCCGCTTACGGCGGACTGATGAAGTCCGCCGCTAGCACGCTGAAGCGTGTGCCACGGGCTGCGGCCGGAAATCACCAAAAATGAGTCCAAGTCCTGCTTCGTTATTGGCCGGTTAGTCCAATTCCTCGCCCGTTGGCGCGGCCGGAACCGGCGGCAGGGATGCCACCCACTCGCGCGCCAGGCTCTCCGGATTACCACCCAAGTCCACGGGCATGCTGCGTACCTCGGCGTGATCCTCGATGAAGGCGGCCACTACCCCGCTGGGCGTCGCACGCAGTTCCAGCTTCGCACCGCGCGCTTCCAGCCGCAGCGTCGTCCCCAGCCACGCCAGGTGGACCTTGGTGCGCATGGCGTGCCCCAGCCGGGTGGCCTGCCGCAAGAGTTCCGCCGCGTACGGACCCTTCCTCAGTTGCTCCGCATAGCTGGCCGACGCCTGCGTTCGCGCCCGTTCGGAATCCCTTGTTTTCGCGTCGCGGCTGTTCTGGTCGCCGCGCTCCTCACGCGATTCCATGCTCTTCAGGTTGCTCTCGAGATTGTCCAGAAAACTCATGTCGTACCAGTATGCCAGTTCCTACGCGATCAGCTTCTCCACCGCATCGCAGAATATGTCGATCTCCTGCGCGGTCGTGTATACGTTGGGCGTAATCCGCAATCCCTTGAACTGCGGATGGACTATGGCCACCGTCATGATGTGGTACTTATCCCAAAGCTGTTCCGATAGTGGACCCGGTTCCTTGGCCGCCACCGTCAGCAGCCCGATGCCGCAGCTTAGCCTCGGATCGGCGCTGGTCAGGGTCGCGACACCCGGCAAACGCGTCAGCCGCTCGGTCCAGCGCGCGCGCAGGTAACGCAGACGCGCCGCCTTGCGCTCTACGCCGATCGCCGAGTGAAACTCCAGCGCGTCCGAGATGGCGTTGTGGTTGGCCGCCGGATGCGTCCCGATTTCCTCGAATTTGCGGATGTTTTCCGTCATCTCCGGCGGCGCCGCCATCAACGGCCACACTTTGCCGATCTTGGATTTGCGCACATAAAGGAACCCCGTTCCATGCGGCGCCAGCAGCCACTTGTGCAAACTGGTGCCGTAATAATCGCAGTCCAGGTCGGCGTGCTTGAAAGGAAACTGGGCGTAGGCGTGCGCGCCATCCACGATGGCTTCTATCCCCCGGCTGCGCGCCATTTGGCAGATGCGTCTCACGGGGAAAATCTGGCCGGTGAGATTCGTGATATGGCAGAAGTGGATAACGCGCGTGCGCGGTGTGATGGCGCGCTCGAAGCGATCCGCCAGATCCTCCAGCGAAGGCGGCGGCGTGGGAAACGAGATGGTTTTCAGCACGATGCCGTCGCGACGTTCGCGCTGCTTCCACGTCGTGATCATGCGCGGATAGTCCTGGTCGGTGGTCAGGACTTCGTCGCCGCGCTTCAGTTCCAATCCCAACTGGACATTCTCCAGCGATTCCGAAGCGTTGCGCGTGATCGCGATCTCTTCCGGATCGCATCCGAAATCGGCGCCCAGCCTCTGGCGCACGGTTTCCACTTCCGGTTCGAGCACCGCCCACATGGTGCGCGCCGGAGCGATGTTGCTGTATTCGAGCGACCGCCGCATGGCTTCCTGCACCACCCGCGGCGAAGGGCTCACGCCGCCGTTGTTCAGGTTGATGATGTTGCGGTCCAGCGTAAAAGCCGATTGAATTTCGCGCCAGAAATCCTCGTCCCGCGCCAGTTCGTCGGCGGGCCGATTGTTGCCCACCGTGGCGGCGCGCGCCCGTTGTATGAAATCGGAACGAAGCAGGGCTAACGCCCCCGCGGCACTCAGAAAATGGCGGCGCTCCATGTGACCTCCGTGCTGCTTATTGTACATCCCCGTTAGGGTTCGCGCGACACGGCCCGCGGGCGTAGCCACACATGATATACCGCCGCTCCCGCGCCGATAGTAGCCAGCGAGGTGACCGACGCCATCGGCTGCCAGACGATGCCGTAAACAATCATGCAGGCGCCCACCAGGATGTAGGCCAATGGGATCGCCGGAAAACAGAAGCTCACCGGCCGCAGTTTCTGCCAGCCGGGCCGCCGCCGGAAGATGAACAGGGACGCCACCGACAACACCGAGAAAAAGGTCAGGCTGAAGCCGATGTAATACACCAGTTGCGGAAATGGCGTCAGCGTCATCACCATGGCGCAAAGGGCCTGGCTCAGGATGGCAGTCACCGGCGTGTGCCACTCCGGATGCACTTTGGCGGCCGCCTTGAAAAACGCCTTGTTGTTCGCCATGGCGTAGTAAACCCGCGGCCCGATGGTCACCTCCGCATTTACCGTGGCCATGAGCGAAAGCGCCATCAGCGCGGAAAACGTTCCCGCCACCTGCGGACCGAATAGGTTGGATGCCGCCAGCGAACCGATCGCCAGCACGCCCTTCATGGACTCCAGCGGCGTCGAGTAAATGAAGATCAGGTTCAGCCCGATGAACAGCGCCGTCACCAGCGCCGTGCCGGCGGCCAGCGCGGCCGGCAGCGTCCGCTCCGGGTGTTTCAACTCTTCCGCCACGTAAGTCGCGGCATTCCAGCCGCTATAGGCCACCATCACCCACAGCAGGCTGATCACGAATTGCGCCGGCAGCGTGGTCGGCGCCGTGCGCACCGCCGGCTCGGAAAAGTGCCGCCAGCTTCCCGATCCGCTCAGGAATCCCAGCAGGATGAAACCGGCGATCACCGCGATCTTCGTGGCCGTCAGCGCGTTCTGCACCTTGGCCGTGCGCCGCACTCCCAGGCAATTCAAAATACTGAATCCCAAAATCAACAGGCACGCAGCTACCTGTCCTCCGCCCAGGCGAATCAGGAAGGCCCCTGAGCCGTACACATATCGCGCGTGCTCCTGCCGCAGCGATGCATCGAAGTATCCCAGGTAATTGGCGAACGCCAGGGCCGCCGCCGCGATCGGAGCCGAGAACCCCGCGAAGAACGACACCCATCCGGTCATGAAACCCCACGCCGGCCCGAAGGCGCGCGTCAGGTACACATACTCACCCCCGGAACTCGGGAAGTTGATCCCCAATTCGGAATAGCTGAGCGCGCCCGCCAACGCGAACAGAGCACCCGCCAGCCAGACCGCCAGAATCAGCTTGGCGCTGCCCAGGTCGCCTGCCATAAACCCGGTGGTGGTGAAGATCCCCATTCCCACCATGTTTGAAACCACCAGCGCCGTGGCACTCACAAACCCGAGTTGGCGGAGAAGTCCCGCTTTGCCCTGCAGCTGCGTGATCATGTTGGCTTATGGTCATTGTATGTCACGGTGAGGCCCGCGAGGCTTTCCCTTCGCTTCGGCCGGCGGATGAAAAATGAAATTTCAGAGCGTGAACGGGATTCTGAGAAGATCTGGGAGGGACGTCCTTCTGGCGGCTATGGGGTGGGCGACAGGCAGCAGTTATGGCTCTCCATTCACGCTCTAAGTGATATAGTGATCGAACCTTCTTAATCGTTACACGAGGGGTACCGGTTTGAACCCTCCGCGCTATGATAAAAGTACTGCCCCCTGGTCCTATCCGCGGGCGCCTTCCCTTACCATGCACACCAACCGCTTGATCGACGAAAAGAGCCCCTATCTGCTCCAGCACGCACACAATCCCGTGAACTGGTATCCCTGGGGTCCGGAGGCGTTCGAAAAAGCGCGCCGTGAGGACCGCCCGATCTTCCTTTCCATCGGCTATTCCACCTGCCACTGGTGCCATGTGATGGAGCGCGAATCTTTCGAAAACGATGCCATCGCCGCCCTGCTGAACCGTGACTTCGTGTCCATCAAAGTGGATCGCGAGGAACGGCCCGATGTCGACCGCATTTACATGGCGTTCGTACAGGCCACCACCGGCGGCGGAGGCTGGCCCATGTCGGTATGGCTGACTCCCGAGCTCAAGCCTTTCTACGGCGGCACCTATTTTCCGCCCGAACAGCGCTATGGCCACCCCGGTTTTCCCATGGTATTGGAGCGCGTCGCCGAAGCCTGGCGCGAGGACCGCGCCCGCATCGAGGAATCCAGCCGCGCCGCCGTCGAACAACTGACCAAACAATCGGCCGTAGCCGCCGCCGCTTCCGGCTCCGCGCTGCGCCCCGGCAAGGATACGCTCGATGCCGGCTTCTACGTCTTCCGCCGCACCTTCGATTCGCGCCACGCGGGTTTCGGCGAAGCGCCCAAGTTCCCCCGTCCGGTCTCCCTGAATTTCCTATTACGCTACTACTTCCGCACCCGGAGCCAGGAAGCGCTGGACATGGTCGCGGCCACCCTGCGGGATATGTCCAGGGGCGGCATGTACGACCAGCTCGGCGGCGGCTTCCATCGCTATTCCGTGGACGCCCGCTGGTTCGTCCCGCACTTCGAAAAAATGCTCTACGACCAGGCCCAACTGGCCGTCTCCTATCTGGAGGCGTTTCAAATCACCGGCGATGCCGCCTACGCCGGAACGGCCCGCGGCATCCTCGATTACGTCCTGCGCGACATGCGCGATCCGGGCGGCGCTTTCTACTCCGCCGAAGACGCCGATAGCGTAATCGATCCGGCGCATCCCCAAGAAAAGGGCGAAGGCGCGTTCTATGTCTGGACGCAATCCGAGATCGAATCTGTAGCGGGCCAGCCCGCGGCCGAGTGGTTCTGCTACCGCTTCGGCGTGGAGCCGGACGGCAATGTCGCGAGCGATCCGCACCAGGAGTTCACCGGCAAAAACATCCTCTACCAGGCGCATTCGTGCGAAGAAACGGCGCGTCAATTCGGCGTATCCGGTGACCTGGTCCGGACCGCAATCGACGAAGCCGCCGGCAAACTGCTGGCGATCCGCCGCACGCGCGTGCGCCCGCACCTCGACGACAAAGTCCTGACCGCATGGAATGGCCTCATGATCTCGGCCTTCGCCAAGGCCGGCGCGATCCTGGCTGAGCCGCGCTACTCCGATGCCGCCCGCCGCGCGGCGGATTTCATCGTTTCCCGCATGTACGATTCAGAAAGCGGCATCCTGCTGCGCCGTTACCGCCAGGGCGATACCGCCATCCCCGGCTTCCTCGACGACTACGCCTTCTTCACCCAGGCGCTGCTCGATTTGTACGAAACCGGCTTCCAGTTACCCGGCCTGGAACTGGCCATCCGGCTCACCGAAAACATGGTCCGCTTGTTCGAAGACACCGAATACGGTGCTTTCTACAGCACGGCCGCGGGCGATACCACGCTGGTCATGCGCATCAAGGAGGACTACGACGGCGCGGAGCCTTCCGGGAATTCCATCGCCGTGCTGAACCTGCTGCGGCTCGCCGGAATCACCGGACGCCCCGATTTTCAGGCATCCGCGGCGCGCGCGCTGGATGCCTTTGGTTCGCGCATGGTGGCCGCGCCCGTGGGTGTCCCGCAAATGCTGGTGGCTTACGAATACAGCATTGCCAAGCCCCGCCAGATCGTCCTCGTGGGTGAGCGCGATGCTCCGGATACGCGCCAATTGTTGTCCGCACTGCATTCGACCTTCGTCCCCAATGCCATCGTGCTGCTGGTGGATGCGCAGTCCCGGCAGCCGCTGGCCCGCTTCATTCCCAGCGTCGCGGACATGACCGCGATCGGCGGACAGGCTACCGCCTATGTCTGCGAAGATTATGCCTGCCAACTGCCCACCGCGGATGTGGCCGCCTTCCGGCAGTTGTTACAATAGAAAATCACCCAAATAACAGGAGGAGATATGGAACGACCAGGAGCAACAACGCTGCGCGGAGATCCCAAGACCTTGATCGGGCCGGAACTGAAGCCCGGCGATCCGGCGCCCGATTTCGAGGTGGTGGACGGCAGTCTGAAGCCCGTCACTTTGTCCGGTACCGGCGGCCATGTGCGTATCTTCAGCGTGGTGCCTTCGCTCGATACGCCCGTGTGCGACGCGCAGACCAAGCGGTTCAACGAGGAAGCCGGCAAGATGCCGAACGTCGATATCTTCACCGTAAGCATGGATCTTCCCTTTGCCCAAAAACGCTGGTGCGGCGCTTTCGGAGTCGACAAAGTCAAGATGTTGTCGGACCACAAGGACGGCTCGTTCGGCAGCCACTATGGCACCTTGATCAAAGAGTTGCGCATTGAAAGCCGCGCCATTTTCGTGGTAGGCAAAGACAACACCATTAAACACGCCGAATATGTGAAAGAGGTCGCGGATTTCCCGAATTACGAATCCGCGCTGGCGGCGGCGCGCGCGGCATCGTAGGTGGGCAATTCGCCCGCCTCGCATGGTTTGAGGCAACTCTGAGTACGGATTCTACAGCCCCGGTGCTTGCCGAGCGAGTCCTGGCTCGGGCGGTGGAAAGCCCCCTGGTGCGCGGCGGGCTTACCATCGGGGCCGGTATCGTCACCGGCAACATCACCGGCTTTGTGCGCGTGGCCCTCACCGCCTACCTGCTCGGCACGCACTCCCAAGCCGACTCCCTGGCCGTGGCCATCGGCCCCCTCGACGCCCTGAATTCCGTCCTCGTCAACACCATGGTCTTTGCCTTCGTGCCCATGCTCACCGAGCGGCAAGGCGCCGGCCGCACGGCCCTGTTCCTGAAATTGAACCGCTGGTTCGCCTGGCTGTTCTCGCTCCTCACGGCGGTCATCGTAGTTTCCGCGCCGTGGTTGATCGCGGTTCTGGCTCCCGGCCTCGACCCGCGCTTCTATCGCACCTCGGTGACCATCCTGCGCATCGGGGCATTCTCCATCATGGCGGCCGGCTCGGCGGCCATCAACTGTGCCCTCTTATATACGGACCGCCGCTTCGCGCCATTCGCCTTCTACCAGGCTTCCATCAACGTCTTCACCATCGCCGCCGCCGTCAGCTTCTGGCGGCTGCTGGGAGTTTATGGATTCGCCATCGGCTACACGTTGGGCGCCTGGGCGCAGTTCGCGGTCGTCCACTTTTGTGCGCGCGCCGGCCTCGAAACCCGCAACCTGCCGCCCTCGGAAGTGCATTGGCGTGAAATCCTGGGCCGTCCCGTGGCCGTCTCGCTCTACGCCGTCAGCCTGGCGTTGAATATTATTTTCACGCGCGCCTGGGCTACTCATATCGGTCCAGGCATGGCCGCTGCCCTGGATTATTGCATGCGCGGCGTGGGCGTGCCCCTGGCGCTCCTGGTCAGTCCAATCTCCAATTCGCTGCTGCCCGAGATCGCCCGCCTGCGCAGCCAGTTGCGCCTGCGCGAAGCCTTCCATCTCATCGACAAGACCTTGGCACTGGCGGCGCTGGCCGCCGTCGGGGGATGCGGAATAGCCCTGGCTCTGCGCCAGCCCGTCATCGCCATCCTGTTTCAACGCGGCAACTTCACCGCCGAATCCACCCGCCTGGTCTCGACCGTATTCCTGGGCCTGGCGCCCAGCTTGATCGGCTGGAGCTTGCTCGAATTGACCGGACGCGCGCTGTTCGCGCTGGATCGCCCCGCATTGGCTTTGAGCGCTTCGTTTATCCCCGTCCTGGTCAACGTGGCGCTGACCCTGTGGCTGCACTCCTCCCAACCGCAGTGGATCGGCCTGGGAGCCTCCGTGGGATTGATGGCCGGTTTCCTGGCCCTCTTCGCCGCCGCGCATCTGAGCCGCAAACGATGGGTGGCGGCGACTGCTTTCTGAGTGGGTCAGTCTGGTTCTTGGAGGGCGGGCAATTCTGCCCGCAGCCGGCTTTCAGCCGGCTCTGGCCGCCCCCAACTACACATCGGTATGGAGAATCTTGATCTTGCTCCATCCGGGAAACATCTCCTTTAGGGCGTTGCCAAAAAGGCTTGGCGTGTAAGCGCCCGCCTGATCGTAGAGCGGAACCATTGGAAGCTTCGATGGCTTCACCGTCCGCGTCGCCGCCTGGCACAGCCATGGGTCGCAAATGACCGTCTGCGGTCCCCAGTTCAGCAGAGTCTCGTTCCCGCCCTTGGAACAGGGGCCCAGCACCACGAACGAGTGATTGCCCTCATCCGATTCCGGGATCAGGCAATAAGAGATTGGCCGGATCGCGTGGGTGAGGTTCCCGGTAAGAAACACATAAGCCACCGAGGCCTGCTCTCCGCAGTTGCCCACGCCATGCTCGCGTGCCAGTTGGCTGCACGCCACCGTGCGCTCCCGCATGTCTTCAGACTTCACGGTTTTATA
>JBEKIM010000072.1:0-20547 GCA_050011755.1 Bryobacteraceae bacterium
GCGGCCGCCCGCTCCTTCGACGATCGATCCCTGGTGATTAAGCGAAGCCTCGGAGACGAATGGTCGCTGGCATATTCCGAAAACATCGCCGCGGCCATCGAATTTAAGGCGCGCGATTATAAGCGGGCCGAGGACGGTTATGAGGAGGTGATTCAGCAGGCACCGCTGGCGCACGCGCCGGATACCCTCTGGCAAGCCTACGGCGGACTGGCTGACATCTATCGGGAGACCGGCAGGCCGAAGTTGGCCGAGGTCCATTACCGCAAAGCCATCGACACCATCGATCGCGAGTGGAACAACCTGGGCAGTGACGAATGGAAAACGACGTTTCTGGCGCCCGCGGCTCTGATCGGTTTCTTTCAGGATTACGTCGATTTTCTGATTGGGCAGGGAGAGAACGGAAAAGCGCTCGAAGTGGCCGAGTCGTCGCGCGCCCGGGTTCTCAATCAACGGCTGGGAATTCGGGGTGCGGTTACCTCGACCTTCCGGCCCTCCGCACTGGTCGCCGCTGCACAGAAGTCCCATACGGTGCTGCTATCGTATTGGCTGGCCCCCCGCCGCTCATTCGTGTGGGTCATCGCTTCCGGCCGGATTTCCCGCCTCGAGCTGCCCCCGGCAAAGGCGATCGCCGGGCTGGTCGAGAAGCACAACAGCCTCGTATCTCAGGCTGGCGACCCATTGGCGCGCAATGATGCGGCTTCATCCGCTTTGTACAAAGCGGTGCTCGATCCGGTGTACAAGCTGATTCCGTCCGGATCGAACGTCGTCATCGTGCCGGATGGCGCGCTGCACCAACTCGCCTTCGGTACCGTCGTCGTACCCGGGCCCAATCCGCATTACTGGATTGAAGACGTAGCCATCTCCATGGCCCCTTCGCTGCGGGCGCTGCAGGCCGGCGGCGGCCGACGGAAAGACGTCGTGCCGAAGCTTCTGCTGATCGGCGATCCCATATTGCATGGGCAGGAATTCGCACCCTTACAGAACATCGCACAGGAGATCGCCGCGGTCGAAGAGCCCTTCCAACCCGGCAACCGCGTGGTACTGACCGGCGCGCGGGCGGTTCCCGGCGAATATGCCAAGGCTTCGCCAATGAGTTTCGAATATATCCACTTTGCCACCCACTCTACCGCCAATGTGGAAAGCCCCATGAACTCGGCCATCATTCTCTCGCGGGAAGGCGAGAACTATAAATTGTACGCGCGCGATGTCGCCGGCCTGCCGCTGCACGCCGAGTTGGTCACCCTTTCCGCGTGCCAGAGCGCGGGCGCCAAAGCCTACTCCGGCGAAGGACTGATGGGCTTTGCCTGGGCCTTCTTGCAGGCCGGCGCCCAGAACGTGATTGCCACCCAATGGGACGAGAGTTCAGACGTCTCGGCCGATCTCATGCGGGTTCTCTACCGGCAGATTGCCGCGGGCCAGTCGCCCGCCCGCGCCCTACGCGCGGCCAAGCTCGAGTTGATGCATTCCGCGCCGCGCCGCCGCCTCCCGTATTACTGGGGCCCCCTCCAGGTGTTCACGCGCCGGATCGGCCCGTAACCCCAGCCCGTGGCGCACGCTTAGCGTGCCGGCGGGACTTTTAAATCCCGCTCCTACGGATTCAGGGTAATCGCGATGGTCGATGTCAGCGTGCCCAGCGTAGCCGTGATGGTTGCCGTTTGACTCGACGGAATACTTCCCGACGTCGCGGTAAACGACGTTGAAGTAAAGCCCGCCGGTATCGTCACGCTGGCCGGCACCGGAAGCAGCGAACTGTTGGATGACAACGTGACGGTGGTCTCCCCCGTAGGCACGCCCACGGTCAGCGCCACACTACACGTAAGCGTGGAATTGGAGGTCAACGTGGTCGGACTGCATGCGATCGAGGAGAGCACCGGCGTCGAGAAGATCGGGATGGTGACGATGTTGCTCAGAAAATCGTTCTGCGCGATGTATAACTGCGCATTGGGATCCGTTGTTACGGATGCGGCCAACTGTAGATAGACCTGGTAGATCCCGATCATCCCCGGGGCCAGTTCGGCGCGCAAAACATTCGCGGTGGTGCTGTTCACCTGCGAGGATACGAAGCTCTGGGGAGCGTTGCCGAGGGGGCCGTCGTAGGGTTGGCCGGTCAGTAAATTCATGCCGATAAGCGGGGTCAGGGAAGGCAGCCCCAAACCGGTGGCATAGACGATGAAAGTCTCGCCGGCAATCGCGGGATTGCTTTTGGTAAGCAGCGCGCCGGCGGTGTTGGCGCAGCATAGCATGGCCCCGACCGCGGGCGATGGAGGTGGTGGACCGATGGCCGTCAGCAGCACATGGGCTCCCGTACTGATGGCGACCTGAAATGGAATGCCGTTGCCCACAGTGCCGGGTTCCCTTGCCTGCAGCAGAATGCGTGTGAACTCGCTCGAAGCGGTGGCGCTGATCTGCGGGTCGGTGTTCAGCAGGTCGATAAGCGCTTGTTGTATGGTCGCGAGGCCGTCGCTGCCCTGCACGACGTAGTTGTACAACCGCCCTGGCGAGCAGCCCGTCGGCACTGCCACGGTAGTAGGAACGGTCATCGCGGTACTCGAACCGATGCAAATCGAGGCGATATCGCCGGCCTTAATCGTCCCATCTACCGAGATGACGCCGGTCGCGTAGCTGGATGAATGGTAGGCCACCGCCGCGCGCGGCTCCGGTCCGGCGTTCGCAAAAATTCCGGGATTGGCCGGAACGAGCGAGATAGCCACGGTGTTGGTCGCCACAATGCTGCCGTCGTTACGCTGAATGCGCACCCAGGCGTTCGCCGTACCGGTATTGCTGAACCCGAAGTTGAACGGGATCTGGGCGTTGATCTGGGTGGGTGAAACGTAAATCAGCGGCGATTGCACGCCGTTGAAGTAAACCTGTACTCCGCCCAAAGAAGTAGGTAACACTTTGGCGTCCGCCGGGGCGGACGCGGTTTGGTCGCTGAGATTGGTCCCCAGGAACGACACCAGCGTTCCCGGCGCCACCGATGCCGCGCTCCCGCCGCCCGAGAGATTGGCTTTCTGCGCCACTGCCGTGATTTCCGCGCCGCTCGATATGCTGGTAGCCACCGTTACGTTATTGCCCGCGGCGCCCGCCACCCGAGCCGTCAGAACCACTTCATCGGCTTGCACATCCGCCGTGGCAATCGCGTTGGGATCGCCCTTGCCGGCGTTAATCAGCGCGACTAACCCGTCCACGATGGCGGAGAAATTGTCGCCGCTCTGGATGGCATAGGTGTAGGTCTCGGTCGCGGTCGTAGAGTTATTGCCGAGCGTGAGGGTCACCTTATCGCCCGACTTGACCGTACCGCCAATGGTCACGTAATCTTCGGCGAAGATGATCAGGCTGGCGGCGTTCAAGACGGCATTGTACGGCAGATCCTGCTCCGACTTGGTGTAAACCAGGATGCGCTGATTGTAGGTGTCCGCCACGTACAGGTTCAAGTTGTCGGGATCCCAGGCCAGCGCCAGCGGCGCGTTCATGGTATCGGCGCCATCGGTGGGCGCGTCGGTCACGAAGTCGGTTTGTCCCAGCACGATATCGGCGGCGACGCCGTTTGAGGTGGGAATCGTGCTGTAAATCAACACGCGATCGTTACCGCCATCGGCGATATACAGGCTGGTGCCGTCGGAAAGTGCGAATCTCGGAAAACTGAGCGTCGATGCGCAAAGGTCGGGATAGGTCGGGTTGTTATTGACGTCCACTCCGTTCGAAACGGTGCAGAGCGCGGCCACTTCCTTCGTCGTGACGCCGGTCGTGGTACCCGTAATGTTTACGGTCGTGAAGGCGTTATCCGGGTAGCCCTGGGTCATATCCGGCTGTCCGATTTCGACGTCCGCGGGCTGCTGATTTGTCGTCGGGAGCGCATTCCAGATCAGGATACGGTTGTAACCCAGGTCGGTGACGAACAGACGAGTGCCGTCGGAAGTGACCGACACAGGCGTCAGCATGTTGTTGGCGGCCGCGTTGGTGTTCTGGTCGGCGATATTGACTTGCACCCAGGTGGTCATGTTGGGCTGACCCAGCACGATGTCCGCGGCGGCGCCGTTGGCCGTCGGGATGGAGTTGTAAATCAGCACCCGGTCGTTCATGGTGTCGGCGATGAACAATTCGCCGTTCTGGATCCAGACGCCTTGCGGCCCGCGCAACGAGGTCGACGTCGGCGTATCGCCGGGGAACGCACGAGTGGTGAAACTGCTCTGCCCTAGTACCACGTCGGGCGGCTGATTCATCGCGGTGGGGATGGTGTTCCAGATCAGGACCCGGTTATTGAGCGTGTCTGCCACAACCAGGTGCGTCCCGTCGGAAGCCACGGCGGTCGGCTGGTTCATGCCGGTGGCGATCGGCGTTTGCGGCGACGTGGTGAGGCAGGTGGGGGTAGTCGGGGTGATGGTCGGCGTCACGGTGGAAGGCGGCGTGATGCAAGGCGCCGGCAAGGTGGTCGTCCAACTGGACTGGCCCAAAACATTGGTGGCTTGCCCAACGCACACCGGACACAGCGTGTTGTATTCGAACGCGGCATTCGGCGCCGGGAGTTGCGCGCCGATATTCTGGTAGATCAGCACCCGGTTATTAATGGGCGCGGCGCCCACCAGGTTGGCATCCACCACGAACAATGTGCCGTTGGCGTACGCCAGTCCACTGGCGGCGCCCACGATGGTCTGGCTGGCCGTGTCCATCTCGGCATCGAATTCCGGCTGCCCGATCACCAGCCTGGCGGATTGACCGGTGGCGAAAGTCTGCCCGAAGCCGGCGACAGCCATCGATAGGATAAGAGCGGAAGTAATGACACACTTCATGTTTGTAATTAAGATACGCGGCGCTACTTGGTTGATACCCGACAATTATAGCAAGCCTGTGTGACGGCCATCGGGGCTGCCGCGGTTTCAAGTTTCGAGCGGGCCGGACGGTCACACCAGGGCCGATTCGGCACAACCGGACGGCGCTTGCGCCGCGGCGCCGAACGCGATACGTGTGTTTACGGAGGGCCGCGTGCCGCCAATTGAGATCGAGCCCGTGGAAGTGAAGAAACGCCTTGACGCCGGCGAAACCATTCGCCTGGTGGATGTCCGCGAAGCGTTCGAGCACCAGCAGTCGCATATTCCGGGGGCGGAGCTGATCCCCATGCGCGGCGTGCCGCAATCGCTGGAGTCGTTGCGCGCCGGCGCCGGACAATTAGTCGTCTTTTGTCATCATGGCATGCGCAGCCTGCAAGTCGTCGAATGGCTGCGCCGCCAGGGGCTGCGGGATTGCGTCAGCATGGCCGGCGGGATCGACCGCTGGAGCCTGGAAATCGATCCGGAAGTCCCGCGTTATTACTGAGCCGGGTGAGGGTAAAACTTCCACCGCGATCGAAAACCCGCGTCCAGCGGCTGCGTCGTTAAACTGGCCCGCACCATCTCCACCGGAATGGCGTTCATCTTGAGAATGGCATCGTGGAATTCGCGTTCCGGCATCTTTCCGGAATCCACTAATTCCCGATGCAGCGCGCGAAACTGCAGAGCGCCCAGCATATAGGCCACCTGATATAGGGGTCCATAATAGTCGGACTCGAACGAACGGCGCACTTCTCCGGCGGCGTTCTCGCGCTCGAATCCGACCCGGTTCACCAGGAAGTCCACGCACTCCTGGGCGGTCATCTTGCCCAGGTGGAAGCTCAGCGAAAAAATGATGCGCGCACACCGATGCATGCGCCAGAACAGCGCCCCGATGCGATCCTCCGGCGTGGCCGTGAAGCCCTTGTCCCACAACAGCATTTCCCAGTGCAGGGCCCAGCCCTCCACTGAAAACGGCGTTTCGAATATGTCGCGATAGGAGCGGTAGCGGCGGCTCATGAATTCCTGCAGAAAGTGGCCGGGAATGACCTCATGAAAAGCGGTGGCGCGCGAGAAGTGCTTATTGTTGCCGCGCATGCTCATGAGCTTCTGCTCCTCGGTCATGCTCTCGACCGGATAAGAAACACTCAGCATTTCGCCGCCCGTGAAGAAAGGATTGACGCGCTGCCGCTCGGGCGACATCATATCCATGCGCCACGTCTGGGCCGCCAACGGGGGCACCGTTACCAGCTTGTGCGACTCGACGAAGCCAATGGCTTCAAGCACCAGCCCCTGTATGAAAATCGGCTGCTGCCCGGGGGCTACGTAATCGGATTTCACATGCTCCAGCGCCTTCTTCCAATCGTCGCCGTAGCCCATGTCGCGCGCGGCGCGCAGCATTTCGGCGTCGCACCAGGCGAATTCGCGGTTGGCAATCTCGACGATCTCCTCGGGTGTGTACGGAATCATCTCGTAGGCCAGTTCGCTCACCAGCATGTCGCGCCCCACCGCGTCGCCCACGATGATGTCGCGGTCGTTTTGCTTGATCCCGGCCAGCTTTTCGCGAATTAGAATCGCGTATTTCTCCATCGCGGCCGAAGTCTTCCGGTACGGCTCGGTGACCCACCAATTGAACAAGGGGTCGTAGCCGTCATAAAACTCGAACCAGGCCTTCAGCGTGTCGCGCAGCCGGTCCACCGCGCGCGCCGCCCGGAAAGCAACCGTTTTCGGAACATTGAGCTCGGATCCTTTAGCCGGCTCGTTGATCCGCTTCGAGAGATCTTCCATCTGTTTTGAGATCTGCTCCAAACTGGCGGAGGCCGCGGAAGGGTCCAAAGGTTCGACGCGCTGGCGGGCCTCCTTCAGTTCGACGATCACGGGCGCGAAAGGGGTCAGCTCCACGATCTGTTCCGCGCGCTTGCGCTGCAGATCCATCTGCCGGATTTCGTGGTCCAGTTTGTTGCGGAAGAGGATGTAGTCGATACGCCCCTCCTGTGGCAGGCCATCGAATTGGACTCGTTGCAGGGCTGATCGCCACGACTCATAGAACTGGCGCATGACGCGCTCGGTGGTGGATGACAACGGCACATCGTAGAACCGTTTCAGGCTCCACAGGTCGCTCGAATATCTTTCCAACAACGGGCCCAGATCGGCCGGCGCCGGCCCCAGAATCTCGTGCATATCGGGCGCCTGATAAGGCGCGGCGGCCGGACGCCGCGAAGGTTGAGCGTAGAGTAGCGCGGCGGCGGTGACCAGCATGGCGATCGTTCTTACGGATTGCTTATGCACAGGATTGTTATAACCCAAGCCCGCGGGACTTGTCGACCGCGAAGTCTACGTGAAGCCGCGTCCGCAGCCCTGCCCACGCGGGAGTAACTTGTTCCTTGCCGGTTTCGCCTGCTTGATGGTTCAGTTTCGTAGCCGTGCCGGATTGGGGCATTCAGGCGCGGTAATTTGTTTGTCCGGGGATTGCGCGTCTCGCGCTAGCAGAGGAGAGGTGTGCTCTAATGCATCCGGCCAAAAATATCCGGCGCGGTCTTCCGGCAGTGGCTCCCGCGCTGCTGCTCGCTTGTCTGGGGACGGCGCGCGCTGGGCAGCCTTGTCTGCCGTGCCATGCCTCAGAGGTGGCGGCCTTCGAGCGGTCCCCGATGGGCAGATCGGTGGGCCTCCAAACGGACCTTGCCGAAGGCCGCATCGTGCACAAACTCTCGGGCAGCACCATCACCATCCGGCGGCGTGGCGCCGTACTGGAGCATCAACTCGAACGCGACGGCGTGACCGCGAAATACCCGGTTGCCTATTCCGTAGGGGCGGGCGTCGTTGGGTACAGCTTCATGGTCCGGGTAGGCCGGTATCTGTTTCAATCTCCGGCTTCCTACTACACGCAAACCAAAAGGTGGGACCTCACGCCGGGCTATGAAACGGAGCGCAGCCCCGATTTCACGCACGCCATCTCAAGCGGCTGCCTCTTCTGCCACACCGGTTCCGTGAATCTCGTCGCGGGCGCCGCGAATCAGTTCGAAGACCCGCCCTTTACGGCCATTTCCTGCGAAAGGTGTCATGGCCCTGCGGCCGCGCACCTCAAGAATCCGGTGGCGGGCACCATTATGAATCCGGCCAGGCTGGCCCCCGCCCTGCGCGACAGCGTGTGCGAGCAATGCCATCTGGAGGGAAGCGATAGGGTGCTGAACCCCGGCCGCGATTGGTGGGATTTCCAGGCGGGCAAAGCCACCGAAAGCGTCTTTGTGACTTACCTCACGCCGGGCGTCCCCGAACCGCTGCGGGCCGTGAGCCAGAGCGAACTGCTGGCGCAAAGCCAGTGCGCACGGCAGAGCGGTGGCCGCCTCTGGTGCGGCACTTGTCACGATCCGCACGCCGGCGAGCCGAACCGGGCCCAAGCCGTGAAACAGGTGTGCCTCTCGTGCCACGCCGGCCTGTTCACGGCGGGCAGACACGCGGCGGCGGCCGAGTGTGTGAGTTGTCACATGCCGCGCCTCCGGCCGGGTAATGTGGCGCATGCCGCGATCACGGATCACAGCATCCCACGCGTGCCGCGTGGGCGACAGCCCGAAGCGCCCGGCGCCAGTCCCGAGCCGAAAGCATGGCGGGAGCCGGATCCCGCGCTGGTCGGCCGCGACCTCGGACTGGCCTATTTCGACCTGGCCGAACAGGAGCACGCCGCGTCCGACTTGCGGCAGGCATATGGGATCCTTTCCCGATTGCCGCAGGAAGAACGGCAGGATCCCGTAGTCGAAGCCGATTTGGGATCGGTATTGCTGGCGGATGGCCAGACCGACTGGGCCGTCCGCCTCTTCGCGCATGCGGCGCAGCAGGAGCCCTCGAATGCGCGCTTTGTTTACTGCCTGGGTACGGCGCTCGAACGCGCAGGCAAAACGCAGGAAGCCATCCGTCAACTGGAGCGCAGCATCGCGCTCGACCCGTCACAGCCGGATGCTTACCTGGAGTTGGCCCAGTTCTACAAACAAGCCGGCCAGGATGCGGAACGCCGCCGCGTGTTACAGGAGTACCTGCGCTTTATGCCGCAAAATATCCAACTGAGGCTCGGCGACTGAAGACTACTTCACAACGTGCGGTTTGCCGGAGCCCGGGCCGCCGGCCAAGGCCGATAACTTGTCGTGCAGCCTTGCGTACGCTTCTTTCAGATCTTCGTAATCGCCCGCCACCGGCTCGCCGGCCGCCGCGCTCTGCGACTCGGCAATGGTAAAGGTATGCTGCACCTGCCGGATGGCCACCACCAGCATCTTGATCTCGTTATCGTCGAGCGGCACCAGTTTGGGGGACACTGTCATCCTCTGCCTCAAAGGCTAACCGATCGCCATTCTTCAATGCAACACGTGGCCCGGTGCGCGGAGTTCTATCATGACAATAGCGATGTCTCGGCTCCCTGTATGGCCTGCTCTGGCGCTGGCGTTCGTCTCCGCGGTCAAATCCACGCCCCCGCCGCCGGCCGGAACGCCGACCTTCGCCCGCGACGTGGCGCCCATCCTATACCGGCACTGCGCCGTCTGCCACCATCCCGGAGAAGTCGCTCCGTTTCCGCTGATCACCTATCCGGAAACCGCCAAGCGCGCGAAACTAATCGCCACCGTGACGGCCAGCCGCTACATGCCGCCGTGGGCGCCTGAGCCCGGATACGGCCACTTTCAGGGCGAACGCCGCCTCCGCGACGCCGACATCGCCACCCTGCGCCGCTGGGCCGAGGCCGGCGCGCCCGCCGGCGATCTCAAGCAACTTCCGCCCGCCCCGCATTTTCCCGAAGGTTGGCAACTGGGCACGCCCGACATGACCATCCGCATGCCCAAGCCGTTCGCGATCGCCGCCGACGGACCGGATCAATACATGTGCTTCGATATCCCGCTGCACCTCACCGCGGACAAATACGTGCGCGGAATGGAGTTCCGGCCAGAAGCGCGCAGCGTGGTGCATCACGCGCTTTTCCTGTTGGATTCCGGCCACATCGGGCGCCAGTTCGGCGAACGGTATTCTTGCTTCGGCACACCCGGGTTCCTGCCCAGCGGCGCCCTCGGCGGGTGGACGCCCGGAACGCAGCCGGCCCGTATGCCGGATGGGCTCCAACTCGTCATGCGCAAAGACTCGGACCTGGTGATGCAAATCCACTATCATCCGACCGGCAAGCCGGAAACGGACCAATCCACGCTGGGGCTCTACTTTACCGATAAGCCGCCCACCAAGTGGGTGGCGGACATCGCGCTGGGATCGCACCAGATCGATATTCCGGCGGGCGAACGCGCGTACAAGGTGCGCGACCACTTCACCACGCCCGTGGACATCGAGGCTGTGGGCATTATTCCGCACGCACACTACATCTGCAAAGAGATGAAAGGTTGGGCCATCCTGCCGGATGGCCGCAAGCAATGGCTGATCTGGATTCGCGACTGGAACTTCGACTGGCAGGAACAATATCGCTATGTCACGCCGGTGAAACTGCCGGCGGATACGGATTTACAAATGGAATTTACCTACGATAATTCCGACGCCAATCCGAGCAATCCGAATCATCCGGCAAAGCGCGTCGTGTGGGGTCCCGATACTACCGATGAGATGGCCGGTCTACATGTCCAGGTGGTGCCGGTAGACATGGACGACTGGCACGAGCTGGGACAGGCACTATGGGGCAAATTCATGCGCAGCGTGGGCGGCGGATTTTATCGCAAGCCTAACTGACTTACCGCGTCCAATACCGGCTGAAGCCCTCATACTCCCACTCGATGTTGGCCAGGATGGTGCGCCGCAGTTCCAGTAAATCCAGGGCGCCGGACTTTCGGTAGACGATCCTTCCATCCGGCGCGATCAAGACGGTATAGGGCACGGTGGAATGCCACTCGGGATCGAAGGCGCGCGCCGGCGGCGCGGTGTCGCCGGAGGCCAGTAAAAGGTTGCGGCTGGTGGCGTGCTGTTTGGCGAGCGCCTGCTGGACGGTGGCGCGCATATCCTGTGGGTCTACTGCCACGGTGACGAGTTGGAGTCCACGCACGCCGTACATCCTGAAGGTATCCTGAATGCCGGCGAATTGCTCGTTGCACGGCCCGCACTGCGTGTTCCAGAAGCTGACCAGCGTGAGTTTCCTGGCGGGGTTGGCGCGCAGCTTTTCCAGATCGCCGCCTGAAGCCAGTTCGAGCGTCACCGGTGTTTCCTCCAGCTTGCGGAGCGCCGCCAGCCTCTCGGATTCTTTTTCTTTCCACTTGGTCGAGCACCCGAAAACGCCGGTGTGGGTGACCTCCACCGGCTTGCCGGCCAGCAGCGCGTCAATGGCATTCCGCGCGTCTTGCGTCTTCACCATTTCCACGCGATAGCTGTTGTCCACGCGGCCTTCATAACGCAACCGCCGCTCGCGGTCGAAGACAAATACGTGCGGCGTGGCCTGCGGACCGTAGGCGCGCGCCACCGCCTGCGTTTCGCCGTCGTAAAGATACGGATAGGTCAAATGCTTGTACGCCGCGCGAATCTTCATTTCCGCGAGGGTATCGCTGAGGTCGGAGGAATCCAGTTCGTCGATCCGCAGGGCCTCCGGCGCGTTCGGTTGGATGGCGACAACGGCCACTCCTTTGGCCCGATAGTCGTCGTACAGGCGCTGGATGCGCTGCTCGTAAAGTTGGGCGATGGGGCAGTGATTGCAAGTGAAGACGATCGCCAGGATCGGGCTATCCGCATAATCGGCGAGCCGGTGGACCTGGCCGTCGACGCCGGGCAGAGCGAAATCCGGGGCAGGGGAGCCGATGGGCAGGATGGGATGCTCCTGCGCGCCGTACGCCAGCGCCAGAGTGGAAATGGCCGCCAGCCTGCCCCATGCCTGCCTCACTTCACGCCAGCTTCCGGGCAAAGGCCACCTCCGTCTTCAAGTCCTCCTCCACGGGCCCTTCTTTCTCGTACTCGATGGCCACCAGTCCGCGGAAGTTGAGTTTGTGCAGCTCATTGATGACTTCCGGGATCCTGGCGATGCCCTGACCGATTAGCACATTGTCCTCCGCGTGGGCCGCGGCAATATCTTTCAGATGCACCAGCTTCAGATACGGCCCCAGCTTCCGCACCGCGTCCACCGGATCGTATCCGCAGGAGGCGAACTGGCCGACGTCGGCCGTTGCACCCACCGTCTTCGACAATCCGGCAAGTGCGCGCAGCACATCTTCCGGGCTCTCGTAGGCGAATTTCGTTTTGAAAAAGTGATTGTGGATGCCGAAGGTCAGTCCGGCCGCCGTACACTGTTCGTCGATGCGCTTCAACAGCGGCGCGCCGGTAGCGTCGCCGGTGATGTTGACGGCCCCCAGCAGTTTTGCAAAGCGGATGGCCATGTCCAGCTCCCGCTCGTCGTGAATAGTCGCCGCATAATACGATACACAGCGAATCCGCGCTTTATCGAACAGCATGCGCGCGTTACGGAAACGCTCCTCGCCGGGATGCGACAACAGCATGAACTCGCCGCGCGACATCTCGACTTCCTCGATCCCCAGGTCTTGCAACTGGACGATCATCGCCTCCATCGAAAGCCCGTGGTAGCTGTAAGTTCCGATCCCGATATTCAGCCTGGCCGCCGCGCGCAATCGCAGAGGCAATGCCGCCCCGGCGGCCATACAGGCAAACGTCCGGCGGGTCATGGCTGCCGCTCCAAAGGCCGCGGCGTCACGTCGGCGTCTTCTAGCTTCAGCGCCCATTTAATCGCTTCGACATACATCTTCTGCAAATCCGGGCGGTCCCAGTTCTCGACAGGGTGTCCCAGCGTGGAATAGAACACCCGGCCTTTGCCGTACATTTTGGCCCACGCTACCGCGAAATCGCGATCGGTGCGGTGGACCCGCGGGTTAGCCAGATCCAGCTTGCCGGCATCCAGGCGCAGCAGCACGCGCAGCTTGTCGCGCGAGTAATTGCGCATCTGATAGATTTCATCGCGCAGCGTGAAGGCCGCGGGCCATTGCGCCATCCCGGGAAAAGACGGGTCCTCCACCACGATGGGTGCGTTGAAGGTGCCCCAGGGGTGCTCGTCGAAATAGCCGCCGATCATCTCGCCGTATTCCGGCCATTGCGTGAAGGTGATGGTGGCGCTGTGTACGCCGATGAAGCCTTTGCCATCGTCGTGAATGAAGGACAGAAAATCCGCCTTTTGCCGGTCGTCCATTTCGAGGGTGCCCCCCGTGTAGAAAAGCACCGCATCGAAACTGTCCAGGTTGGGCGCGTTGTATTCCAGTTTCTTCTTGGTCAGCGCCTCGGTGTCGGTGCGGATGGTGGTGTCCCAAAGCCCGTTCTCACGTCCCAATCGTTCGATGGTGGCGAGGGCGTGCGAAACGGCTTCGTGCCGGTAGCCTTTTTCCTCGCCAATGGCCAGTAGCTTCTTGCGCGCAGGCGCCGGGGTCTGGGCGCTGCCCGGGACGGCGGCCAGCACCGCCAGAATCAGGATCGCAAAGCGCGCCGTCAATTGGTAGCCACCTTTGGCCCTAAGATTTCTCTTACCGGCATGTCTGCCGGGAACTCCAGGTTGAAGAATCCCACCATCATTTCGTCCCAGCTCTGGTCGCCCCAGGTTACTGTCTTGGTGGGGTCCGCGTTGTCCGGATTGTTCGGCGAGTTGTCGAAGTGCGCGGTGCATTCGATGCGCGTGCCTTTCGGCAGAGCGATGGGCTCCGCCAGCGTGTACCAGAGCTGCCAGTGCCAGTTATAACGCGGCACGCTGAGAATGGTCTCGGTAGTTCCCGCCGGATATACGATGCGGTATGCGAAGTCCTTGCCGCGCCCGTGCATGTGCGGATGCAGTCCAGCCAGCTTCACATCGGCGTGCACCTCGAATTCCGCGTCCACGCGATAGTTCGGGTCGCCCGGCGGAATCTTGAATTTTCCATTCGTGGCGGAAAGAGTGAGCACGCGCGTCCGCGGCTTTTCCCTAGCGAATACCAGGCCGAACTTACTGCGGTCTGCGCTGGCCTTGCCGTTGGTCGTGTAATGTATTTCCATCACGAAATCGGAGCCGGCTTTGACCAGCTTGCCCTGGCCCGCTGGCAGGATTTCCGGCGGTTGTCCGGGCGCATACCCCACCAGGAAATCGCTGGGCAAAGCACTGGTATCGGTGCTGTCGTCCGTCACTTTCGGCGCCACGAAGAATTCGCCGGCCGGCTCACCGCGCAGCCAGTGCGAGTTGGGCTCGCGCACATACAGGATCATATGGTGCACGTGCGCGCGATCGTCCGGCCGGGCCTCGGCGAACTGCACCCATTTGTCTTCCGTGAAACCGGAAGGCACGATCACTTTTTGATATTCAATGGTTCCGGTGGCGGGGATTTGAAACGCCCGCGGAAACTGGTAAATCACGTCCGGCTTGGGGATGGACCAGCCTTCCGCATAGGCCGGCTGCGGCGGCAGATCGCGCGCATCGCCTTCGGGCGCGCCGCCGTCCGCCCACGCCACCAGCGTGTCGACGTCCGTTGGCGATAGCGAGCGGTCGTTTGAAAACTTTCCGTACTTCGGATCGGCGTACCAGGGCGGCATCTTCTTCAGCAGGACAGCTTCCTTCATGGCCTTGGCCCAGGGACGCGCCAGCTGGTACGTAAGCAGGGAAAAAGGCCCCGCTTCTCCGGGGCGATGGCATGCCTGGCAATGCTTCCGCAGTACCGGCGCGACGTCTTTCGAATACGTGACGCGCGGGGCATCCACGGGGCGTGCGGCAAAGAGCCCTCCGGCAAGCGAAACGGCAGTTATCGGGATCGCGCGCGCGATCCATGCGGCGTGGGGCATTTCCTCAATGTACTCCCATTCCGGCCGGCGGCTCCAGACCACGGAAATCGTCCGCCATCTGCTACTTTATAATTTCAAAAGCTTATGACAACCATCGTTCGAGTAACAGGCCGGGAAATCCTCGATTCGCGGGGCAATCCCACCGTGGAAGCGGATGTTTACCTTGCTAATGGCAGCATGGGTAGGGCGGCTGTGCCCTCCGGCGCCTCCACCGGAGAACACGAAGCCGTGGAACTGCGGGACGGCGACAAGTCGCGTTATTTGGGAAAGGGTACGCAAAGCGCCGTCAGCCACGTGAATGGGGAGATCGCCGAGCATCTGCATGGCAAGGACGCGACGCTGCAGGCCGGGATCGATCGCCTCATGATCGAACTGGATGGCACGCCGAACAAAGGCCGCCTGGGCGCGAATGCCATTCTGGCCGTTTCGATGGCCGCCGCGCGCGCCGCGGCTGCCTCTTCGCATACGCCGTTATATCGTTATCTGGGCGGTGCGGGCGCACGCCTGCTGCCGGTGCCGATGATGAATGTACTGAACGGCGGAGCCCACGCGGACAATTCCGTCGACGTGCAGGAGTTCATGATCGCGCCTTTTGGCGCGGAGAAGTTTTCCGAGGCGATCCGCATGGGCGTGGAAGTGTTTCACACCCTGAAAAAAGTGCTGAAGAAGCGCGGCTATTCCACCGCGGTGGGCGATGAAGGCGGCTTCGCGCCCAATTTGAAATCCAACGTGGAGGCGCTCGAAGTTCTGCTTGAAGGCATCACCCAAGCCGGATACAAACCGGGCGAGCAGATTGGCATCTGCCTGGATCCGGCATCGAGCGAGTTCTATCAGGATGGGAAGTACGTTTTCAAGAAGTCCGACAAGAGCGAACGCACTTCCGAGCAGATGGTGGAATTCTGGGCCGATTGGGTGCGGCAGTATCCCGCGATTATCTCGCTTGAAGACGGCATGTCGGAAGAAGATTGGGACGGCTGGGTAGCGCTCACCGATACCCTGGGCGGTAAGATCCAGCTTGTCGCCGACGATATCTTCGTGACCAATCCGGAGATTTTTGCGCGGGGCATTGAGCGCGGCATCGCGAACTCGATATTGATCAAGCTCAACCAGATCGGCACGGTTACCGAAACGCTGGAATGCATGCACATGGCGTCGGTGGCCAACTACACCGCGGTGGTTTCGCATCGTTCCGGCGAAACCGAGGATCCTTTCATCGCGGACCTGGTAGTGGCGACCAACGCCGGCCAGATCAAAACCGGATCGGCCAGCCGCACCGACCGCATCGCCAAGTACAACCAGTTGCTGCGGATTGAAGAGCAACTGGGCAGCTCCGCGAAATTCGCCGGGCGGAAGGCGTTTCGCCGCTAGGAGCCTCGCGTATGCACAAACTCGTATTGCTCCGTCACGGTGAAAGCGATTGGAATAAAGAGAATCGCTTCACCGGCTGGACGGATGTGGATCTTTCCGCTAAGGGCCGCCAGGAAGCCCACGAAGCCGGCGCGACCCTGAAGGCCGAAGGCTTGGCGTTCGACGTCGCCTACACTTCGGTACTCAAGCGCGCCATCCGCACGCTATGGATGACGCTCGATCAACTCGACCTGATGTGGATCCCGGTGCACCGTTCGTGGCGCTTGAACGAGCGCCACTACGGCGCGCTGCAGGGCCTCAACAAATCGGAGACGGCGGCCAAATTCGGCGAGGACCAGGTGAAGATCTGGCGCCGCAGTTACGATATCCCGCCGCCCGCCTTGACGCCCGGCGACGAACGCTATCCCGGCCACGACCCGCGCTATAAGCACCTGACCGCGCAGGAACTGCCGCTGACCGAGTGCCTGAAAGACACGGTGAACCGCTTCTTGCCCTACTGGCACTCCACCATCGCACCCGCCGTGCGCGATGGGCGGCGCGTGCTGATCGCCGCCCACGGCAACAGCCTGCGCGCGCTGGTGAAGTATCTCGACGATGTTTCCGAGGCAGATATTGTCGCGCTGAACATCCCCACCGGGATGCCACTGGTTTACGAACTCGGCGACGATTTGAAGCCGATCCGTAATTACTATCTGGGCGATCCGGAAAAGGTGAAAGCGGCTATGGAAGCCGTGGCGGCGCAGGGTAAGAAGAAATAGCGCGGCGCGTCAGTGCGCGGCCAGACGCTCAACGAACTTCCGGTGATCTTCCGAAGCGAGGCCGGCGTTTAGCGCGGCCAGCATCTTCGCGCCATCGTTCGCCCAAAACGCGGCTGCGTCCAGCCACAATCCCGGAAAGAATTGCGACCGGAGAATGCCGTCCGCCTGGGGCGCCAGAGGGGTATAGGCTCCCTCCTTCAGCACCCGCCAGATCAAGCGCGGTCCAAATGCCTCAACGGCGATATATTCCCGCACGCCGGCCCGTTGGTAGAGAGCCAGTTTGGGTCCGAGGTCAAGTTCCGCGGACGTCACGCAGATCTCGACGGCCAATTCGGGCGCGCCCGTGGCCAATGAACCTAAGTTCCCGGATTGTCCGCCGTGCGAGGGCAAAATACATAGGTCGGCATCCGGCTGTGGCGCGCTGCCCGCCATCAGCCAAGTGCTATTGCTGCCACTTTCGCAGCCCGGCGTCGCCTGCGCGTAGTATGCCAGCCACAGAACGATCCGTGCATCGAGGTGACTGTGTTCGCGGCTGACAGGTGAGGGCACGTAGACCACTCCGGCGATGAGTTCGGCGTTCTTCAGGTCCGGAAGGTCTTCCCAACGGCGCAGGAATTCCTCCACGGTCAATCGCTCGCCCGTTACCAGTCCCGGCGGTCTCACCACAGGAGAGAGCATGACGGCGTTACTCCTAATCCGAGTTTACTCCATCGGTTTTGTTGGCGTGCCTTGCGGAAAGAAACGCTGTCCGGTCTGCGGCGCCGACAGGCGCTCCACGAACTTCCGGTGATCTTCCGAAGCGAGGCCGGCGTTTAGCGCGGCCAGCATCTTCGCGCCATCGTCGGCCCAAAAGGCGGCCAGGTCGAGCCACAATCCCGGAAAGAACCGCGACCGGACGATGCCGTCCGCGGGGAGCGTTTGCGCGATATAGGCGCCATTCTCGAGCACCCGCCAGATCATACGCGGTCCAAACTGTTCCACCGTGATATATTCCAGTACGCCGGCCCGTTGGTAGAGAGCCAGTTTGGGTCCAAAGTCGACCTCGCTCGAAGTCACGCAGATTTCGACCGCCAATTCGGGAGCCCCGGCGCCCAACGAACCGGCGTTTCCGGATTGACCTCCGTGCGAGGGCAGGACGCGCAGGTATGCATCGGGCTGCGGCGCGCTCCCCATCATCAGCCACGTGCTGTTGCTGCCCCCCTTGCATCCGGGGGTTGCATGCGCATAGTGCGCCAGCCACCAGTGGATTAAAAAGTCGAAGGTTCCATGATCGAGGCTGACTGGCGAGGGCACGTAGACCACTCCATCGATGAGTTCGGCGTTCTTCAGGTCCGGAAGGTCTTCCCAGCGGCGCAGGAATTCTTCCACGGTCAATCGCTCGCCCGTTACCAGTCCCGGCGGTCTCACCACAGGAGAGAGCATGACGGCGTTACTCCTAATCCGAGTTTACTCCGTTTTGTTTGCGTGCCTTGCGGTGTTTGAGGCTCAAGACTTCTAATCGGAGACGAGCGCTGGGACGCTCCCTAACGGTCGCGGCTCAGCCGTCCGCGGGGGAGCGTTTGTGCGATATAGGCGCCATCATGATCGAGACTGACTGGCGAGGGCGCGTAGACCACGCCATCGATGAGTTCGGCGTTCAGCCGCGCGTCTTCTCCCAGAGTTCCGGATTCAGCAGGTTCGGCGGACGCCGCCCCTCAATCGCGGCCACGGCATTCTCCGCCGCCATCATCGACATTTTGATGCGGGTATCCACCGAGGCGCTGGCGATGTGCGGCGCCAGCACGACATTCTCCAGTTTCAATAGCGTCGGGTGCACCCGCGGTTCGTGCTCGTACACGTCGATGCCGGCGCCGGCGATCACGCGCTGCTCCAGCGCCTCCGCCAGAGCGGGTTCGTCCACCACAGGCCCGCGCGAGGTGTTCACCAGGATGGCGGTGGGCTTCATCATGCGCAGTTCGCGCGCGCCGATCATGTGGCGCGTCTCCGGCATCAGCGGCACATGCAGGCTCACGAAATCCGCCTCGCGCAGTAACTGTTCGGCGCTTACGAGTTCCAGGCCCAACTCCTTCTCGACCGCCCCGGGCGCGCGCCGGGGATCGTGATAAACGATGCGCATCGAGAATCCCTTGGCCCGGCGGGCCACCGCCTGCCCGATGCGGCCCATGCCGAAGATCCCCAGCGTGCGGTGATGGATATCCTGTCCCACGAGCAGGTCGACGCGCCATTTGGTCCACTGGCCGGAATGCACGAAATGGTGGCCCTCGACGACGCGCCGCGCGGCCGCCGCCAGCAGCGTGAAGGCGAAATCGGCGGTCGTATCGGTGAGCACGTCGGGGGTATGCGTCACCAGGATGCCGTGGCGGGTGGCAGCCGGCACGTCGATATTGTCGTAGCCCACGGCCACGTTGGCGATTACCTTGATACCCTCCAGGGTGGCCAGGACTTCGGGCGTGAACTTATCCATAAGCTGGCTCACTACGGCCTGCTTGCCGCGAATGCGCGCGGCCAGTTCGGCGGCGGTCATGCCGTCGTCCGATTCGGCGTAGTCCAATTCCGCGTGCTCTTTCAAATAGGCGATCGCCTGGGGGAATATCCGTTTGGTCACTAAGACGGCAGGTTTCATGGAACGAAAATTGTCGCACATGCCGCACTCGGCTTACAATTCAGTGATGGCTAAACTAGGATTTTTAGGACTTGGAATCATGGGCTATCCGATGGCCCGGAACCTTCTGCGGGCGGGTCATGAGGTGGCGGTCTGGACGCACAGCGGGACCAAAGCGCGCGAATTGGCGGCGGCGGAGAAAGGCCGCTTTTGCGCCACGCCGAAGGACGTCGCCGAAAATGCGGACGTGATTTTTCTGATCGTGGGCGATACGGCCATGTCGGGCGAGACGATCCTGGGTAAGGGCGGCATCATCGAAGGCGCGCGCCCCGGCACGGTGGTGGCCGATGCCAGCACCATCGCTCCGACCACCAGCCGCGAGATCGGCAAGGCGCTGGCGGCAAAGGGCGTGGATTTCCTGGATGCTCCATGCACCGGCTCCAAGGCGGGCGCGGAGGGCGGCACCCTCACGTTCATGATCGGCGGCGGCCGAGAGGTTTTCGAGCGCATCCGCCCGATCCTCGAAGTGATGGGCAAGCGCTTCTATTATTGCGGTGGGCCGGGTATGGGCCTGCATGCCAAGCTTTCCCAAAACCTGATCCTGTCGAATCTTCTGCAAGGCTTCAATGAAGGCATGGTGCTGGCCGCCAAGGCCGGCGTGGACCCCGCCCTGATGCTGGACATCCTTGACAACAGCGCGGCCAAGTCGGGACTGGTTTCGGCCAAAGCACCGCTGGTGCTGCGGCGGGCTTTCGCACCGGCCTTTTCGGTGAAGTGGATGCATAAGGATATCGGGCTGATGTTGGACTCGGCCAACGAGTTGAAAGTGCCGGTTCCGCTGACCGCACTCACCCACCAGATGTTCCAGGCCGCTATCGCCAAAGGGCACGGCGAGGAAGATATTTGCGCCACCATCAAGGTGATGGAGGATTGGGCGGGCGTGGAAGTGAAGGGATCACAGGCCGGCTGAATGGCCGTCGGAGGACCATTGCTCGTCATTTGGGGGCGCCTGGCGGGTCACGGGGCTGGGCGTAGTGGGGGAAGATTGGGGAAATGCGGCGGGGTCTGGCTTCTTCTTCCGAAAATTCTCCCCGCGCCGACCCCTTTTAGGGTGAGGTGCTTGCAACAACGGTGGCGGCTCCTTTCGCTGTGGTGGTGCGCCGCCGTGGGCGGGGCGGCGCTGGTGCGCGTTGCCCTACCGCCATGCCCAGCTTTCCCAGGCGACGGATGTGGTGGTGGATCATGCGCTCCCGCT